>JAYWFP010000366.1:0-2776 GCA_043778745.1 Chloroflexota bacterium | reverse complement strand
CGATGATCGCCGGACCGTGCCCGCTTCGACCGCGGCCGCGCGGGTGGTCGCGAGATGATCGGCGACGCCCACAACGGTCCGCCCGACGACGGTGGTGGAACCCACGATGCCGACCGGTGCCTGGGCCGACGCGAGGCCGAGTCGATCCAGGAGCTCCGGCTCCTGATCCGGTCGGAGGAACAGGTCCACCGCCGGGTAGCGTCGCTCCAGGCCGTCACGATCCCGCTCACGAACGGCGCACCCGGTAAGGACGACCCGCATCGACGGGTTCGCGTCCTTGAGTCGCTGGAGATGCCCCTGCCGGCCAATTACCTTCTGTTCCGCGAGTTCCCGGATGGCGCACGTGTTGATCACCACGAGATCGGCTTCGTCCATCGTCGGCGATTCGATCGCGCCGGCCGTAAGCAGGCGGCCCGCCATCTCCTCCGAATCGCTTCGGTTCATCTGGCAGCCCAGCGTCCAGACGTAGAAGCGCGGCAGGGCTCGTGGTTCGGGCCGGAATTCGCCCAGGCGCCTGTCCTCGGGCTCGCCGCTCCTCCGTCGCTCGGTGGCGGGCGGCGGCGCGATCTCGATCATCGGCAGGCTGCGGGAGCGGCTGGGTGGTCGTTCGATCATCGGTTGGTTGCAGATTCTGCCATGGCGGCGCGGAGTGGCATTTCCACGGACGGCGGAACCCACAGCCGGGCATGGGTTGCCGCGTACGGTTCGAGGTCGCCATGGTAGTCGCTGCCCCCGGTTGCTACGAGACCGAGGGCGCCAGCAACGTCCTCCATCGAGCGTACGACCACATCATCGAACGACCGGTAGTAGACCTCAAGGCCCGCGAGCCCCGCCTCCTGGAGCTCCCGGACTAAGGCCAGATGAACCGGCGCTTCCGAGAAATGCGCGAGCGAGGCAAGGCCACCGGCGGCGCGGATGGCACGGATCGCCTCGATCGGGCCGAGGCCGTCGCGTGGGACATAGCCGGGCCGGCCATGGGACAGGTACCGCTCGAACGCATCCTCCACGCTCTTGACGTAGCCCTTGGCGATCATCGCGCGCGCGACGCGGGGCCTGCCGAGAGCGTCGTCCTCGCCGATTGCCGGGAGGGCTGCCAGCGCGTCGTCGATCGGCATCCCGAGCTCGGCCAGTCGAGCGACCATGGTCACGAATCTGGTCCGGCGCCGCTGGCGTTGCAGCTCGAGCGTAGCCTCCAGCTCATCGTCGTTGAGGTCGACACCGACGCCCAAAACGTGGACCTCGCTCTCCATCAGCTCCGGGCGATCGCGAACGACCGCGTTGAGTTCGATTCCCGCCAGGAGCTCGAGGCCGGCGGGCACTGCGCTGGCGGCAACGACCTCGCGGACACCGGCCAGCGTGTCGTGATCCGTGATCGCCAGCAGCCGGACACCAGCCGACGCCGCCGCCGCAACCAGCTCCGCGGGTTCGAGCAGGCCATCGGAACGGGCGGTATGAGTATGGAGATCGATCGTCGATGGGCCCGGGGGCGTGACGCCACCGTGCCACGGATCGTGGCGTTTTCGACGTGCCGCCACGGTCAGGCCTCGAACAGGCGGGTGATCCGCTCCATGGCGAGGGCGCGACCCGTCGCCGGGTCGACGTCGATTTGGAGGCCATTCATGATCACGGTCCCCTCCCCGACCGCGAACCGCGTCGGCAGGGCGTTGATGAACCGCGGCAGGACGGTCTTCGGATCGAACCCGATGACGCTCCAGATCGGCCCGGTCATCCCGAGGTCCGTCTGGTAGGCCGTGCCGCCAGGCAGGATCCGCTCATCGCCGGTAACGACGTGGGTGTGTGTGCCCACGACCACCGAGACCCGGCCATCGAGGTACAAACCAAGGGCATTCTTTTCGGACGTGATCTCGCAGTGGAAGTCGACGAGTCGCACGGGGGGCAGTGTCTCGGACGCCTCGTCGAACAGTCGATCGGCCTCCGTGAACGGGTTGTCGATCGGTTGCATGAACGTCCGGCCCTGGAGGTTGATCACCGCGAGGTCGGTCCCATCGAGTGCCTGGTAGACACCCCAGCCGCGACCGGGCACATCGTGTGTGCCGTAGTTGAGTGGCCGGAGGATACGGTCGTTCTTCTCGAGCGACTCGTAGATCTCGCGCTTGTCCCAGATGTGGTTGCCGGACGTGATCACATCGACACCGTGCGTCAGCAGTGCAGCAGCGGTCGAGTCCGTGAGGCCCATGCCACCGGCCAGGTTCTCGCCGTTGGCCGTCACGAAGTCAATGCCACGCTCCTCCCGCAGCTCCGGCAGGAGTGCTTCGATTGCCAGGCGCCCAGGCTTGCCGATGACGTCGCCGATCATCAGGATCCGGCACGAATTCGGGGGCCTCGGGGCGTTCCCGTTGGGCGGATTGCCAAGCCGAACGCGACCGGCCTGGCCGTCGTGCCCGTCTACTTCGCGTACTCCACGGCCCGGGTCTCACGGATGACCGTGACCTTGATCTGACCCGGGTAGGTCAGCTGCTCCTCGATCTTCTTGACGATGTCACGGGCGAGTCGGGTGGCCGTCAGGTCATCGATCTCCTCGGGTCGGACCAGGATTCGGACCTCGCGGCCCGCCTGGACGGCAAAGGACTTCTCGACACCACTGAACGATTCGGCGATTCCCTGGAGATCCTCAAGGCGCTTGATGTACGTGTCCATCGTCTCGCCACGGGCGCCTGGGCGCGATGCGGAGATGGCATCGGATACCTGGACGATCGGCGCTTCGAGGCAGGCGTACTCGACTTCCTGGTGGTGTGCGGCGATCGCATTGACGACC
>JAYWFP010000365.1:0-6696 GCA_043778745.1 Chloroflexota bacterium | reverse complement strand
AGCACCACGGGGATGGTCAAGGCCAGGGTCAGCCAGAACCTGTCCCGGAACATGGCGACCGAGTGGCCCTCGTGCCGATCGTGGCCGGTGCCCGGCATGTCGTGGCCGCTCATCTCGCGGCCGCTCGTGCCCTCGTCCCCGCCGGGCATGTCGTGGCCCTGGTGCGCGTGCTCGTTCACGTCAGTGCGCCTGAACCGGCTCGACCTCGGCTTCGGCGATCTCGCAGATCCCCGCCCCGACGGGCTGCGCCGCGGCGGCGGCCCGTTCCGCGTCGAGTTGCGCCTTGATGTCCGGATACGCATCGCTGAGACAGCACGAGCAACTCTCGTACCAGCGCCGCATGCCCTCGTCGATGACCAGGAGCTCGCCGCTCGCGCTCGCAGCACCTGGGGTGGGCACGGTGCGCAGCTCCGCCGCGGTAGCCTCCGCAACCGCGCGAACCGGATCCTCAAGAAAGGCACGCCGACAACCATCGCGGCAGAAGCCGTAGGTCCGGCCCTCATACTCGAGCAGCAGCCCCGCGGCCTCGGCCTTGTCGACGTTGACGGTCATCCCGCAGATCGGATCGATGAGGGTCTGGGGTCGATTATTCACGGCAGTCTCCGGCTTCACCTTGCTTTGATACTCCCTGGGGGTACTGTGCCCGATCAGCTCCACTCCTGCACATCCGACGGACAACGTGCGAGTGAGCACGATCCTGATCCGCGGGACGGCGAAATTCGACGAGTGGCGTACCCTTCGTCGATGACCGGAACCCGCGTGGCCGCGTTCTTCGACGTGGATCACACCCTGCTCGATGTCAATACGGGGCTCCAATGGGCCCGTCACCAGCGACGCGCCGGCGTCCTCTCGAAGATGGACATGTTGCGGGCCGCAGTCTGGATGCTTCGCTATCGACTGCTCGTCGTCGACCAGGAGTCCCTGATCGCGCGGGTCGCACTGATGTACGCGGGTACCCCTGTCGCACGGGCCGAATTCGAGATGCGGCGATGGTTCGACGCGGAGATGGCCCGATTCGTCCGCCCGACCGGGCGGACCCGGGTTGAGGAGCACCTCGAGAAGGGCCACATCGTCGCCCTGATGTCGTCAGGGACCCGGTACACGCTGGAGCCGCTGGCGGACATGCTTGGCATCAAATACGTGGTCTGCACCGTGTTCGAGGAAGTCGAAGGACTGCTCACCGGGCGCCACATCGCGCCGGCCTGTGCCGGCGACGGCAAGGTCTCGCTGGCCGAGCGATTCGCCCTGGAGCACGACGTCGATCTTGACGCCAGCTACTTCTACACCGACAGTCACGCCGATATTGGTCTCCTCGAGCGGGTGGGTCTGCCGCGCGTCGTCACGCCAGATCTCCGCTTGCGCCGTCAGGCCCGCCGACGCGGCTGGAGCATCGAGGACTGGGCGATCGCCTGACGGTCCACGGGCGTCGGGCCGGTGCCCGGACTTGGCCTCAGCGCTCCTGGATGGTCGTTGGCGCCCCGTGGATTGCTGGAATCGAGCCGAGCCGGCCGGCCTGGTAGTCCGTGACCGCCTGCATCAATTCGTCGCGCGTGTTCATCACGAACGGCCCCATCCAGGCCACGGGCTCCCCAATCGGGCGGCCGCCGAGGATCAGGACGTCGAGGTTCGGGCTGCGTGCATCCTGTTTCCCGAGTGGGAGGGAGGAGATCGTCAGGGCATTTCCGGGACCGAACACGGTGAGCTGGCCCGTCTCGACCGGCACGGCCTCCGAGCCAAAGCCGTAGTTCGAGCCGCCGGAGCCGCCGGCCCGGGACGCGCCCGGGTCACCGACGGTCCCACGGCCGGCCATGACGTAGGCGAGGGCGTTGTAATCGGCGCGCCAGGGCAGGGACATCCGCGCGCCCGGGCTGACCGTCGCGTGGATCAGGGTCATTGGCGTGTAGGTGGAGCCAGGTCCGGAAAGCTCGCCCAGCTCGCCGGCGATGACCCGGATCAGGGCTCCGCCGTCCGGCGTCGAAGCGAGTCCGACTTCCGTCGCGCGAATGTCCTGGTACCGAGGAGCCGAGAATTTCTGCGCGGCAGGCAGGTTCACCCAGAGCTGGAACCCGTGGAACAGGCCGCCCTTGGTGACCAGCCACTCCGGTGGCTTCTCGATATGGAGGATCCCCGCGCCGGCCGTCATCCATTGCGTGTCGCCGTTGGTGATCACGCCGCCCCCGCCGTTCGAATCGTTGTGCTCGAAAACGCCGTCGATGAGGTAGGTGACCGTCTCGAAGCCGCGATGCGGATGCCACGGCGTTCCCTTGGGTTCACCCGGCGCATATTCCACCTCGCCCATCTGGTCGAGGTGGATGAACGGATCCAGCTCGGCAAGATCGACACCCGCAAAGGCGCGCCGGACAGGAAATCCCTCACCCTCGAAGCCCTTCGGCGCGACCGTGACGCTGTGGACCGCGCGCGGCCGCGCGATGAGCGGATCCGGTTCCGCGATGCGGGGAAGGACGGTGATGTCGTCGACGGTGATGGCCGGCACGGGACGGTTCCTGTCTGGCGGCCGTGCGGCCACCCTGCTGTCTTGCCGCCATGTCCCGAGCGGACCGGCGATCTTGCGTGATCACGCAAATCGTTGCGTAGTCAACGGTATCTGTCAAGAGAGGGTCAGCCGGCGGGGTCCCTGACGAGGGATTCGGCGGTGGTGGCGGGATGCCGAGCCTCACCGATCTCGTGGTGACGGTGGCAGCGAGCTTCGTACGTCTCCGCGGCGGCATCGTCAAATCCACCGATCACCACGAGCGGGTCATCGATGGCCGCGGGTCGTCCGCCGACGAGACGCTGGGTGCGCGTCGCTGGATCGCCACAGACAACGCAGATCGCAGTCAGCATCGTCACCGCGTCCGCATGCGCCAGGAGGATCGGCATCGGCCCGAACGGGCGGCCGGCGAAGTCGAGGTTGAGACCGCTGGCAATGACGTGGCGTCCGCTGTCGCGGAGGGCGAGGGCGATATCCACGAGCTGGGTGTCGAAGAACTGGCCCTCCTCGATCCCGACCATATCGGCATCGCGCTCGCGGGCGAGGGCAAGGATCCCGGACGGCTCGTTCGGGTTGACCAACACCGATGGATAGCGCGCTTTCGAACGGCTCTCGGCGAACTCGCCCGGAGTCCGATCGTCGATTTCGGGGCGGACCAGGAGGATCCGACGGCGCGCGACCTCGGCGCGGCGCAGGAGCCGGAGCAGCTCATCGGTCTTGCCCGATGACATGCACCCGGCGATCACATGCAACCAAGGGTCGGCGCGGAAGGGCATGGCCTGAATCTACCGGTCTCGGCGACCTTCTGCTCGCCCGGGAACCGGCAGCGGCCTATTCGACCGGGAACCGGCATCGACCTACTCGCTCGCCCGGGAACCGGCATCGACCTACTCGACCGGGTTGAACAGGCCCTCGATCCGGGCCACGGACTCGTCCAGACGATCTTCGGTGATTCGTCCTGATGCCACGAAGCCCACGACCGTGTCAATCACACGACGGACGATGTCCTTGTCGTAGACCTGCTGGTTCGCGAACAGCAGGAGATCGACGCCGGCTTCAATGGCCAGAGCGACGGCTTCATCGGCGCCGAAGGCCTGGGTGATCGCCGACGCCTGAAGATCGTCACTGATCACGACCCCTTCCCAGCCCAATTGCCCCCGAAGGAGGCCCGTGACGGTGGGTCCGGACAGCGACGCGGGCCGATCCGGGTCGAATCGGCCGTTGATGATGTGCCCGACCATCACCGCGCTGGGCAGGCCTGCCGCGATCAGCTCCCGGAACGGTTTCAGTTCGATGTCGGTCCAGGTGCTCGTCACATCGACGATGCCGCGGTCGGTGTTCCCCGTCCCACTCCCCTCACCGGGGAAATGCTTGATGGCGGTTCGAATGCCGGCCCCGTCCTCGGCCGCGATCACCGCGGTCGCCTGGGCGACTACCACGGCGGGGTCGGCCGAGTAGCTTCGACCCAGGGCACCGATCGCCGGGTTTGCAGGATTCAGGTTGAGATCGACGACGGGCGCCAGGTTGAAATCGATGCCGGCCCCGGCGAGCGTGACGGCGGTCAGGATCGCTGCGTCGGTGGTGTGACCAAGATCATTCCGCGCCCCGAGCTCGGCTGCGGACGACGAGGCCGGGTAGCCGTTGCCGGGATTCAGGCGCGCGACACGACCGCCCTCCTGGTCCACCGCAATGAGGAATTCGGCGCCAACGGCACCCTGCATCGACGCCCCGCGAAGCTGGCTCGTCAGGGCAGCAAGCTGTCGCGGGTCCGTGATGTTGCGGCCCGCGCTGGCGGTCAGTTGGTCTCGATCGAACAGGATGACCCCACCAAGCTCGCCCGCCGCGATGGCCTGCATGACCGGCTCGGTCGCGGCTAGCGTTGTGCCCCGAAAGCCCACGATGAGCATCCGGCCGACCTTCCGGCGAAGCGCAACCTGCGACGATTCCGTGGAATCCGGCGACGGCAGGTCGGTCGGCGCGGCCGATGGCGACGCGGTGAGCCCCGGCGCGTCGGTTGGCCCGTCGGACGCTCGAGGACTCGACGTCCCGGATCCACCGGGGGCACAGGCGGCCGCGAGCGCGCCGAAGGCCGTCGCGAGACCAGCCAGGAAGTGCCGCCGCGAGAGCACGCTCGTCAGGCGGTCCGTCCCAGGATCTCAGTCAACATCCGGACGAACTTCGGCTCGTCGGCATCCATCGCGAAGTGCACGTTGGCCGGCCGACCGCTCCGGAACCGGAAGTCACACACGGTTCGGCCCACGGACAATTCGGCATCGGTTTCCACGTCGACCGGGATGAACTGCGTCGTGATGACCGTCGGGTCGATGACCGCGCAGACCGCAAGGGCATCGTGAACCGGCGCCGCGTTGGATCGGTGCATCGGCTGGGTGGCGTCGTAACCCTCGATGCGCTTCTCGACGAATCGGGCTGCGGCCTCGGCAGCTGGCGTGCCGAGCGCGCGCAAGGTCCGACAATCGGCCAGGGATACGAGCGCCTGATGGGTCGCATCGAGCGGGACCATGCGGATGGGTCGCCCGCAGTTGACGACGATCCGGGCGGCCTCGGGATCCAGCCAGATGTTGAATTCGGCGGACGCCGTCGAGTTCCCGTGGTCGTGGGCGCCGCCCATGATCACAATCTCCGGGATCTTCTCGAGGATCGCCGGTTCCTTCTGGATGGCCATCGCGATGTTGGTGAGCGGACCGACCGGCACGAGGGTGATGTCACCGTCCGACGCGAGGAAGGTCTCGATCAGCCAGTCGACCGCGTGCCCGGGCTGCAGTCTGGCGGTCTTCGTCGGCGCCAGGTCCAGCAGGTCACCGTGGATTCGACCGGCCGGGTTGAGCTGGGCCATCTGTGCCCTGGCCATCGGGCGGTCCATGCCCTGATGGACCGGAATCTGCGGCAACCCGATCCAATCGAAGACCCGCAGCGTGTTCTCCGTGCAGTAGTGGACGGCCGTGTTGCCGTTGACCGTCGTCGCTCCGATGAGCTCGATGTCGGGAGACAGGGCCGCCACCATGAGCGCGACCGCGTCATCGGTTCCGGTATCCACGTCGAGGATGATCTTCGTTGTCATGACGTCAAGTCTGCCCGATCTGATCGCTCCGTGGCGCGCGCCGGCGCGAGGGGACGGCGGCGCGCGGCGGCGCGAGGGCGCGGATCGCCGCCCGGACGCGATCCGGCGTTGCCGGCACCCTCGTGATCCGGGCACCGGTCGCGTGGTGAATCGCGCCGAGGATCGCTGGCGCCGTGGGAACGAGCGCGGGCTCCCCCACCCCCTTGGCGCCGTACGGGCCGGCCGGCTCGTGATCCTCGATCAGCAGGCAGGTGATCGGCGGGATATCGCCGACGGTCGGGATCAGGTAGTCGTGGAGATTCTCGGTCCTGCCGGGCACGTAGGCTTCCAGGAGCGCCATTCCGAGACCTTGCGCAATGCCACCGTGGATCTGCCCCTCGACCTGGGTCGGGTTGATCGCCCGGCCGACGTCATGGGCGGCCACGATCCGGAGCACGCGCGTGGTGCCAAGTTCCAGGTCCACCTCGACCTCGGCAATCTGGGCGCCGAACGCGTAGGTCGCATAGGGATTGCCCTGGCCGTCGGCATCGAGGGGCGTCGTGGTCGGGTCGAAGAAACCGCGACCCAGAAGTACCGGGCGTACCGACGCGTCGGTGGCCCTGACCGGCGACAGCTCGTCCAGATCGATCGCGACCGGGCGGCCACCCGGCTCGAGCACGGTCGCGCGTCCGTTGCCGAGGGTGATGGTCGCCTCGTCCCCGGCCTCAGCCAGGCGAAGGATCTGGGCGCGCAGGTCCTCGCCGGCCAGCCTGGCAGCGTTGCCCGACACGAAGGTCTGCCGGCTAGCCGATGACTTGCCGGCATCGGCGGTTCGATCCGTGTCGCCCGAAATGAGTCCGATGGAGCCCGCCGGAACCCCGAGCGCATCGGCGGCGATCTGGACCAGCACGGTCGAGGCCCCCTGCCCGATGTCGACGGCGCCCGAATAGAGCGTCACGCCGCCCGCGCGATCAACCCCCAGCTCGATGGTCGAAGGGTTGGTCATCGACGTGTTGCCGATCCCGTACCACATGGCCCCGATCCCGACGCCACGCCGGGCGGGCCCCCCGGCCGCGGACTGAACGGCGTTCCAGGCCTCCGCCATCGCGCGCCACCCAGCCCATTCGGGTCGCAGGGCCTCGAGGCA
>JAYWFP010000364.1:0-2781 GCA_043778745.1 Chloroflexota bacterium | reverse complement strand
GGTGCGCCGCTTCCACCCGGATCCCGAACGCCTCGAGGGCATCGACCATGTCCTGGCGGACCTCCTGGGCGAGGTCGGTGGAGTAGTCGAAGTAGCCGGCCTGGTCATGCGGCAGCGGTTCGATGCTTCCGTCCTCGCCGCGCCGGAGCAGGAAGAACTCGAGCTCCGGGCCCATGTTCACGATGTAGCCGAGCTTCCGCGCCCGTTCCACCTGCCGCCGCAGGACCCAGCGGGGGTCGCCGACGAAAGGCTCCCCGCGCGGCGTGAAGACGTCGCAGATCACGCGCGCCGTGCCGCGTGGTCCGGAGCCGCGCTGCCAGGGGATCTCGGCGAACGTCGCCATATCCGGCATCAGGTACTGATCGCTCTCGGCGATCCGGGTGAACCCTTCGATCGACGACCCGTCGAACCAGGTGCCGTGCTGGACCGACCCGCCGAGCTGGTGGATCGGGATCGTCACGGCCTTGACCGAGCCGATGATGTCGGTGAACTGGAGCTGAACGAAGCGGATGCCGCGCGCCTCCGCGTCCGCGATCAGCGCGAACGGATCTCGACGCTCGTCCTGGCCCGCGGTTGGTTCGATCAAGGTCGCCACAGCCAGCTCCCCTAGTACTGGAACAGGAGTTCGCGGTACTTGGGCAGCGGCCAGAGGTCATCGGCGACGACCGTTTCGAGTTCGTCGGCCACGGTGCGCAGCGCGTTCTGGGCCGGGATCACCTTGTCCGCGACGAGCTTCGCCTCGGCCTGGATGGACTTGGCGCCGTGGGCCTTGTGGAGCGCCGCCTCGAGGGCCTCGATCGCATCGACCAGGTCATCCGTCAGGCCGGCAACGCGCTTGGCGACCGCGACGACGCCCTTGGATGATCCAGCCCCCCCGAGCTCGCCGAGGTAGCGAACCGCGGCCGGCAGGATCATCGTCCGGGCCATGTCGATGGCACAGCGCGCTTCGATGGCACCAACCTTGACGTAGCGCTCCCAGTTGATGTCGACCCGCGAAGCCAGCTCCCGCTCGGAGAGCACGCCGAGCCGGCTGAACAGGGACTTGGCCTTGTCCGTCGCGAGCGCCGGCAGCGCATCGACCGTCGTCCGATTGTTGGGCAGGCCGCGACGGGCTGCCTCGGCATGCCACTCGTCGGAGTAGTTGTTGCCCTCGAACAGGACCTGCTTGTTGTCCTTGACGATCACCGACAGGAGCCGCGTCAGGCCATCAAAGTCTCCGGGCTCGAGGCGATCGAGGTCATCCGCGAGGGTCGCCAGCGAATCGGCCACAGCGGTATTGAGGACCGTCTGGGGCCAATAGATCGGGGCGGAGGAACCGACGGCCCGGAACTCGAACTTGTCGCCGGTGAAGGCAAACGGCGACGTTCGGTTGCGATCGGTGGCGTCCTTCGACAGGACCGGCAGAGACGTCACGCCAAGTTCGACCTGGCCACCCTTCTTCGAGCCCGACGCGGGGCCCTTCTCGAGCTGCGTGATGACATCCTCGAGCTGGGAGCCCAGGAAGATCGAGACGATCGCGGGCGGGGCCTCGTTGGCGCCGAGGCGGTGATCGTTGCCGGCGTCGGCGATGCTCGCGCGAATCAGATCCGCATGCTCATTCACGCCCCGGATCACGCCCAGGAGGAACGCCAGGAACTGGGCGTTGGCCCCCGGATCGTTGCCCGGATCGAGGAGGTTCTCGCCGGAGTCCGTGGCCATCGACCAGTTGTTGTGTTTGCCCGAGCCATTGATGCCCGCAAAGGGTTTCTCGTGGATCAGGAACATGAGCCCATGCTGCGCGGCGAGCCGACGCATCGTGCTCATCACGATCATGTTGTGATCCGACCCGATCGAGGTTGCCTCGTACACCGGGGCCATCTCGAACTGGCCGGGGGCCACCTCGTTGTGGCGCGTGCGCGCGGGAATACCGAGCCGCCACAGGGCGCGATCAAGATCCATCATGAACGCGAGGACGCGCTCGCGGATGGGGCCGAAATACTGATCTTCGAGTTCCTGGCCCTTGGGCGAAGGAGCCCCGAACAGGGTCCGACCGGTCAGGACGAGATCCGGCCGCTGCTCAGCCAGGCGGCGATCGACGAGGAAGTACTCCTGTTCGGGACCGATGTTCGTGAACACGCGGCGCGCTTCCGTGTTGCCGAACCAGCGCAGGACCCGGAGTGCCTGCTCGCCAAGAGCCGCCTGCGAGCGAAGCAGCGGGATCTTGTGGTCGAGAGCCTCGCCCGTGAACGACACATAGGCGGTCGGGATGGTCAGGGTGACCCCGTTCGGCTCGAACTGGAGGAAGATCGGGCTCGTCACGTCCCAGGCGGTGTAGCCACGCGCCTCGAACGTCGCTCGAATGCCGCCTGACGGGAACGAACTCGCGTCGGGCTCACCCTGGACCAGGTTCTTGCCCGAGAACTCGGCGATCGTCTCCCCCTCGCCCACCGGGCTCAGAAACGAATCGTGCTTCTCCGCCGTTGAGCCGGTCATCGGCACGAACCAGTGCGTGAAGTGGGTGGCCCCATGAGCGAGCGCCCATTCCTTCACGCCGTGCGCGACCGCATCGACGATCGCCGGGTCAAACGGCTCGTGACCGTCGATCGTCTGCCGCAGCTTCTCGAAGATCGGCCTGGCGAGGTACTGCCGCTGGGCGCCCTCGTGGAACATGTACGTTCCGTAGATGTCGGCGCCGGCGAACTCGAGGTATTCCTCGGTCGACGCGACCTGATGATTCGCGATCTTCTCGATGGCCCTGCTGCGTGCGGTCATGTCTCTCCTGGCGAGGTCGTGGTGCCCTGA
>JAYWFP010000363.1:0-2782 GCA_043778745.1 Chloroflexota bacterium | reverse complement strand
GACGAGGTCCAGATTGGCCTGGGACGGGTCGGGACCCACTGGTGGGGCTTCGAGGTCGACGGCGCGCTGCCGGACATCGTCACGATGGGCAAGCCGCTTGGCAACGGCCATCCCCTCGGTGCGGTGGTCACGACACGGGCGGTGGCCGACGCATTCGTCAACGGCATGGAGTACTTCAACACGTTCGGCGGGAATCCCGTATCGGCGGCCGTCGGGCTGGCCGTGCTCGACGTGATCGAGGACGAGCATCTCTGCGAGCGCGCCGCGGACCTCGGGGCCCGGTTCCTCACCGGCCTCCGCGAACTCGCCACGCGCCACGAACATATCGGCGACGTGCGCGGCCTCGGGCTCTACCTCGGCATCGTCGTCGTCCGGGATCAGGCGACCCGCGAGCCGGCCCCCGAGCTTGCCACGGCCCTCGTCGAGAGCGCCGTGGCCCGCGGGATCCTGCTCAGCATCGATGGTCCAGCGCACGACGTCATCAAGATCAAGCCTCCCCTGGTTATCGAGGCCGCAGACATCGATCGCACGCTCGAGGCCCTGGACGAGATCCTGGCCGGGCTCGGCTGATCATCGGGTCCCGGCGGGTGCGCCGATCGACCTATTGACAGTACCGGGGAGGCGACGGCTATCGTCATCGGCCCGACGGGCGCATCGGATGTGCGCCGGCGGGTGACGGGAGCCCAGACCGCCGAATGGCCGCCACAACCGGCGCGCAAGGCGCCGCGACAACGCAGCTCGACCTCGAGCTCGCCACCGAATTGCCGCGCCTCGGGATCGAACCCGAATGGAAGGCGCAGCAGCGGCTATGGGGCCACCCATTCCACCCGATGTGCTCGTACCTGGCGAGCTTTCCTGCAGCCCTGACGCACGCCTTCATCGCACGGTACAGCCGACCCGGAGACGTCGTGCTGGACCCGTTTGCCGGTCGTGGGACCGTCCCACTTCAGGCCAGTGCCGAGGGCCGCATTGGGGTCGGCAACGACCTCAACCCCTTCGCCCACCTTCTGACAGCATCCAAGGTCGAGTCGGCCACGCCCGCGGAGGCGCGTACGCGTGTCGCCAGGCTTCGCCTCGCCTGGCCGGCGGCCGCGCCCGGGTATCTGGCCCTCGCCATCGCCATTCAGGCCGATCCCGAGCACGGTGGGCAGGATCCAGTGCCGGCAGAAGTGGCGCTCGCGTTCCATCCGACGACCTTCGCGCAGCTCCTGTACGTCCGCGACTCGCTGGACCTCAACGAACGCGTTGATCGGTTCCTGGCCGCGGCGATCACGGGCATCCTTCACGGCAAGAGCAAGTCGTACCTGTCCGACCTGATGCCCAACACGTTCAGCATGGCGCCGCGATATGTTCGCGATTACGCGGCAAGAACGGGATACATTTCGTCCGAACGGGATGTGTTCGGCGGCCTCTCGGCCAAGCTGGATCGCCTGTTCCGCGCTCCCCCGCCCGGATCGCCGGGGATCTCGCTCCTGGGCGACGCACGGGATGCCGGCCGCCGGGCAACGACGGCCCTCCGGGCGCGTGGCCTGCCCGACCGGGTTCGGCTCGTCGTGACGTCGCCGCCGTACCTGCGGGTCGTCAAATATGGCTACTACAACTGGCTGCGCGCCTGGTTCCTCGGCTTCGACCCCCGGGTCATCGATGCCACGCTGGACGATGCCCACCACCGGGCCCCGTATCTCGTATTCATGCGCGAGGTCCTGCACGGCCTTCGCCCCTCGCTCACCGACGATGCCATCGTCGTCCTCGTGATCGGCGACGTGGCGACCGATCGAGGTCGC
Source organism: Chloroflexota bacterium (assembly GCA_043778745.1). GTDB lineage: Bacteria > Chloroflexota > Limnocylindria > Limnocylindrales > CSP1-4 > UBA5189. Next base: position 998 of record JAYWFP010000363.1, on the reverse strand, counting down.
AAGATCACCTCCGGCCACGGCCTTGCCGAGCAGGTCTGGGCGGAGGCGGCGGCCCCGGAAGGCTACCGACTGGCGGGAGTGGCCCTCGACGAGGTCCACGCGCTCCGCAAGATGACCAAGCTGTGGGGCGACGAGGCCGGCAGAGCAACCCAGCTGGACCGGATCCTCGTCATCGGCGCGACCGAGCTCGGGCGTCGCCGCGCACTCAGCGGCGCATCGGTCCCGGTCGATTGGACCTGGCCACCGCGGCTGCGGGCGCTCTAGTCAATCGTCGGACCCATCCACAGCTGCGAGTGCCCAAGGGCACCGCTAGAATGCGGCCATGCAGCAGATGTACCACCCGTCGGATCTCGCGTCGATGGATCCGCTGGTCCTTATGAAGAATCTGGACCATGTCCGGATGACCAGCCGACGCCTGAGCTACATCCTGCAGCAGCAGGTTCACCTCTACGTCCCTGAAGCGAACCAGCTCCGCGAGCAGATCGACCGGTATGTCGAGGCGGAGCGCCAGATCGAGGGCGAAATGGCCCGGCGGCGTATCCGCGCCTGACCGAAGCCGGGAGCCCGGGATCAGGCTGGGGCTTCGGCCGCGATCCTGACCTTGATCCGGCTCCGGTCCTCGTTGACCACCTCGCTGACGAGCGCAGCCAGCGCCGGCATCTCGAACAGGCTCAAGCCGATTCCGTTCGCTGACAGGTCCTCGGCACTCCAGCCCTTGAACAGGCCACGGCCCACGACTCCGCACATTTCGTCGTACAGCTCGGGCCATCCGACCTTGCGGCGCTCGTAGCAGAACCGGACGAACTCGACCGCCTCGTCGGACGGCGCAGCGACAGGCGCGGCGCGCGAAACCATCAATCAATCTCCTCCAAGACGGGCGCATTCAGGGCTCGCGCGAGGCACGGCGAAGTGGACCGTGACCCGCGGATGCGGGTGGTAACTGGGTGGCCGGCGGACCCCCTCCCTTGGTTCGCTACCGACATGCGAATGGTACGCCG
>JAYWFP010000362.1:0-2804 GCA_043778745.1 Chloroflexota bacterium | reverse complement strand
GTGGTCGCCACGGCTCGTCGAGCGTGCCTCGACCTCGATGGGTGACCCGGGCAAGCTCGTCGACACGAGCCAGCAGCGGTTCGCTCCCGAGACTCGAGGCAGTGGCGCGAACCTCGGACAGGAGTGCGGCTGCCTCGGCGAACCGGTTCGATCGCAAGTGACAGGCGGCAAGGTCGAGGCGCGCCCATGAGGCTTCCCAGACACGTCCTGCGGCATCCCATCCGGCGACCGCCGCCAGGAGTGCATGTCGAGCGAGCCCGGTTGCGCCGGCCTCCAGCTTGACAAGGCCGGTCATATGGCTGATCGCAGCCGCTACCGCGGGGTGATCCGCCCAGGGTGAGAGGTGCGCTGCGACCCCGGCAGCCCAGCCGGCCGCCGCGTCAGGGCGATCGAGCGCCAGGTGGGCCCGAATCCCGACGACCGCGATCGGCACGAGCAGCAAGCGTTCGCCGACTCGGACGCAGAGTTCGAGGGCCGCTTCGCACTGCTCGAGCGCCGCTTCTGGATGGCCGGCCAATAGCTCCGTCTCCGCGAGGCCCGCCCGGGCCGGCAGGAGGAGATCCACAACCTCGCTCCGTAGCCCCGCTGACAGGGCGCTGGAGAGGACCAAGCGGGCGTGGTCAACGTCTCCTCGACCCATCGCAACGAGACCGATAGCCACTTCTGCGCCGATGGCGCCACGGGCGCAGCCCCCATCGACGAGTTCCTGCTCTCCACCTCCGATCGCGGCATCCCAGCGACCCCTTGTCCACTCGACATGGGCCTGAGCGCCAGCCATGACGTGGCGGCAATGGGATTGGTTGATTGCGAGGGCGTATGAGAGCCCTCCCTGCAGGAATCCCTCGGCTGCGTCGTAGTCCATCGACCGCACCGCGGTTCCTGTGCCGTCCCGGTACGCCGACAGGGCAGGGTCCTCCATGCCCTGATCACGTGCGACGCCGGCAAGCTCGCTGATTCGAGCAAGACCCCGGTCAACGTCACCACTGAGCACATCGATCACGGCACGGTGCACCTCGAGGCTCGGGAGGATGCCGGGATCGTCCGCAAGGTCAGCCGCCACGACCGCCGCCGCAAGGGCGCGTCGCGCACCCTCGAGGTTCATCCGGTCGATCTCAAGCTGGGTGAGTTCTGCCAGTGCCTGGGCCCGCACAACCTCGCGCTCGGCCGACGGCGCGAGCGCATCGATTTCGGCCAGACAGCGTTCAATGACCTCGTTCCGTGCATTGACGGATCGGGCCTCGCGCCGTGCCATCACCGCCAGCGTGACCAGCGTTGATGCCGCTTCGAGCGGAAGGCTCGCCTCGAGATACTGCGATCGCGCCGCGATTGAGGCGAGTTCCGCCGTGTCGTACTGCTCGATCGATGCCGCCTCTTCGCTCAGAGAATCGTAGAGTTTGCCCTGCTCGGCTGGGTGGATTGTCGCCGGCATATTGTCGACGGCCCGCCGATAGAGTTCGTACGCCTCGCTATGGGCGGACATCCGGGCCGCCGACCTGGCCCCGACCAGGGCCGCGTGAAACGCCTCCGTCCGGAGTCCGGCACGCTCGAAGTGGGCGGACGCGTGGATCTCCGAGGCACCCACGAGTTGCGCACCGAACTCGGCGGCGCGGGCATGCAGTCGCCGCTTCGCATGGATGGGCACCCGCCGGTAGAGCGTATCCCGCAGGAGTTGATGTCGATAGTCGAACAGCCCCTGCTCTCCGGGCGGCTCCAGGAACGCCTGATCCACGAGCTCCATGAGGGGAGCGTCGAGCGCAGCGAGGGGAAGGTCCATCATGCCGGCCAGCACATCGGGCACGAAGCACCGGCCGATGACGGCGCCAGCCTGGGCAACTGCCTGTGCCTCTGGCGAGAGGCGACCGAAGCGTGCGAGAACCGCATCCTCGATCGTGAACGGGACGCTCGAGTCCCGGATCGCCCGGCCATCGGCCCGGGCGTCATCACCGAGCGCTCCGAGCAATTCCTCGATGTGGAGGGGGATCCCGTCGGTTCGCTCGAAGACCGCCTCGACGACCCTTCTGGCAGCGGGCAGGCCTGTGTCCAGGATGAGCGTGGTCATGAGCGCCGTCTGCTCTCGGGTCAGGGGTGCAAGGCGGGCTTCCTCGGCCAGTCTCTGGGACATCAGCCGGGCGCGCCACTCGCGGATGCGCCCGGTTGAACCCTCGTCGGTCCGATACGCGCCGATCAGCAGGATCGGCCGATCCCGGATCTGGCGGGCGAGCTCCGAAACGATCTCCAGGCTCAACTCGTCCGCCCATTGGAGGTCTTCGAGCGCCATCATCGTTGGCCCGTCGAGTGCATCGATGACCAACCGCACGACGTCGACCACAAGTCGGCGCCGGGTTCGAAGTTCGATCTCCTCGCCGACCTCGAGCAGGTCGAGGAGATCTTCGCCTAGGTGCCCGAAACCATCACGCTTCTGGATCGAGCGCGCAACGTCCCTGAACACGGCCCCGGGGACCGTCAGGTCCTGCGGCGCGATGTCACCTTTGGCGATGCGCACACCGCGATCCATCGCCTTGCGGATCACCGACTCGAGGAGGCGGCTCTTGCCGATCCCGGCTTCTCCCGCCAGCAGCAGCATCTGGCCCCGACCCTCGATCGCATCGCCGAGGCGCCGATCGGCGAGGTCGAGCAGATCGTCCCGCCCAATGAGCAGCGGGCACAGCAGGGGCGTGACTCGACTCATGCACGGAGTGTACAAATGCCCGTCCAGCGGACATCGGTCGATCGACCTATGAGCCGGAACGAGCACGTTCACGCACTGACGCCGACACTGGGCGGATGCGATCGCAGCTCCTCCC
>JAYWFP010000361.1:0-2806 GCA_043778745.1 Chloroflexota bacterium | reverse complement strand
CGCGTAGAGGGCGTCGTAGACCGGGAGTTCGAGCTCCAGTTGGCGGAGGTCATCAACCCCGAGCAGGGAGAAGCCATCCGCGATGGCCTGCAATCCCGCCGACTGCGGGGTCGCATCCGCGTCTTCGGAGACATCGGCGCCGTGAACGACGCGCGCCATCAATGCGAGGGCGGGGTCGCTGCCGAGCGCGTTGTCCTCGATCAGGACCTCGAAGGAACAAAGGCCGTCGCGATGGGTATACCGAGCCCCAGGTGCGTCGAAGCTGGTGGCTCCGGTGCTCGCCGCATAGGTGAGTACCTCGTCCCGTGGCACATACACGATCTCCGCGTCCGGGTCGATGAACTTCCGGATCAGCCACGGGCACGCGATCCGGTCCGTCTTCGGGTGTTCGCGAGTGACCCACTGCATGGCATCAGTCCTCGATCGGTGACCCGCACGGGCGGGCCTGGCAGGGAGTATGCGGTCCGGGTCAGCGGTTCGCGATCGTGATCTCGATGATCTCGGCGCCGTAGCGCGTGAGGCGTGACGGGCCCATCCCCTTCATGCGACGCAGGGCTGGAATGGTGGTCGGCCGTTGCGCGGCGATGTCGATCAACAGGCTGTCGGGCGCAATGACGTAGGCCGGGACGCCGTCGGAGCGCGCAGCCGTGAGGCGCCACTCGCGAAGCGCGTTCATCAGGGGGCTGTCCTCATCCCGAGCGCGACGCGTCGAGCCGGCATTCATGGGGGCTCCGGGAATGATGTTCACGCGGCCGGGCACGCTCGCCCGACCCTCGAGCGCGGCCAGGAACCGGCTCGGCCGGCGACGCGCGTCCCGTCGGTCGGCCCACGACAGCTCGAGGTGGCGACGGGCGCGGGTCAGGCCGACGTAGAGCAGCCGGCGTTCCTCGGCAATCTCGTGGTCCGTACTGGCCTGACGGATGGGCAAGGTCCCCTCTTCGAGCTGCGGGAGGAACACGGCATCCCATTCGAGGCCCTTGGCGCGGTGGTAGGTCAGCAGGTTCACGCCATCGGCTGAACCCTCCGCTTCGGCAGCGGCACGGGCCGCGAAATCGGCCAGCAAGCCGGCCGGGTCGAGGGCCGCGTCTGCGGCCACAGCCTCCTGTGCCAGCTCGATGACGAGCGCCAGCGAGGCGGTTCGCTCGCGGGCGGCAGGGCCACCGCTGTCGTCGCCCGCGAGATAGCCCATCTCGGTGATCAGCCGCTCCTCGAGGAGATGCGAGAGCATCGGACCGATTGCGGTTTCCGGAAATTTCTTGAGGAGCCGGAGGGCGTCGCGGACCTCCTGGCGCTCGAAGAACCGCTGACCTCGCACCCGGAACGGGATGCGGGCCTTGGTCAGCGCGGCTTCGATCGGCGGGATCTGGGCGTTGATCCGGACGAGGATCGCGATCTCGGCAGCCTGGGTCATGCCGCTCCGCAGGGCACCAGCGGCCTCGGGATCCCCCACCAGCCCCCGGATCGAGGCCACGATCGCCGCGAGCTCGGCGTCGCCGTCGGCAAATCCCCGGATCGTGGGTGCCTGCCCGGCCGACATCGTCGGTACCAGGCGTTTCCCTCGACCCTCCGCCGCGATCAGTCGATTGGCGAGGGCCAGGATCTCAGGCGACGAGCGGTAGTTTCGTGACAGGGTGATCTCGCGGGCGCCCGGATGGCGTTCCGTGAACGCCGTCAGGTAGTCGGAGGTCGCACCGGTGAAGGTGTAGATCGTCTGGTCCTCGTCGCCGACAACGCACAGGTCGTCCCGATCCCCGAGCCATAGTTCGAGCAGGCGTTGCTGGAGGGGGTTCGTATCCTGGTACTCGTCCACGCTGAACCAGGACTTGCGGGCGCGTACGGTCAGGGCAGCGTCCGCGTCGGTCTCCAGGAGCGTGACGGTCTCGACAAGCAGGTCGTCGAAATCAATTCGATTGGCCCGCTCCTTGGCCCGCTCGTAGTCGGTGAAGATACGGACGAACAGGTCGGCGGGGATCGGCGGCTCACGATGCGCACCGGCTGCCTCCCGCTCGTAGGCCGTCGGCGCAAGCCGGCGAGCCTTGGCCCATTCGATCTCGTCGGCCAGGTCCTTCGATGGCGTGAAGCGGTAGTGACCCGGAAGCTGGCGCGCGAGCCGGCTGATGATCGGCAGCTTCGAGTCGAGGAGGTCCGGGAGGGCCGCCCCGTCGTGGCCAGCCGGCCAGAAGTGTCGAAGCTGGCTCAGCGCGTGGGCGTGGAACGTGCGCGCCGTGACACCGGGCAGGCCGAGGGACCGGAGGCGGGCCACCATCTCGGTGGCTGCCTTGTCCGTGAACGTGACGACCAGCACCTGGTCCACCGGGACGACCTCGGTCGCAATGGCGTACGCGGTCCTCCGGCTGATGACTCGGGTCTTGCCGCTTCCGGCAGCTGCGTGGATGACGACAGGGCCGCTGGTCGCGTTGACGGCATCGAGCTGCTCCGGGTCCAGATCGGCGAGCAGAGCGATGGGATCGACGCGGGGCATCACCTCAAGAGTACGGCCCGGCGGTCACCGGCGGGTTGTGGACGCGGTGCAGCGGCCGGGCCGGGCAGCCGAGACCCTACTTGACGCGCAGGTACGTGCTCTCCGAGCGGCGCGATACGCGCAGGACGATCACCAGCCCGCGCGCCGCCTCGATCAAGTAGATGACGCGCAGGTCGCCGACGCGAATGCGCCAGAAGTCCGTCCCTGCCAGCTTGCTCGCCCCGGGCGGCCGCGGATCAAGACACAGCGCGAGGATCGGGCCGCGAAGCGACGCGGCTGAACCCGGAGGGAGGCGGCGGAGCTGACGCTGTGCCGCCGGTGCCA
>JAYWFP010000360.1:0-2811 GCA_043778745.1 Chloroflexota bacterium | reverse complement strand
TCGTCTGGAGGGTCAGCTGGATGGGAGCGATGGACGTTCTGGTCATCAGGGCCATCCTAGCCGCGATCACCCGCCGCGTGCGGCATGGACGCCAGCTCATCGACGCTGACGCCGAGGGCATACGCGACCGACTCGTCGAGGTTCATGGCGTGGCCTTCGGCCGTGTATCGGGTCATGTCCTCTGGCGTGAGCCGGGTGGCGAGATTGGGTCCGGCGTAGAAGTCAAGGTGTTCATCGATGAATCCGGCGAGCTGTGCTCCGGTCGCGGCGGTCAATCGCCGTGCCGCCCCTCGGAGCCGGGCAGCGCGGGGCAGGTCCTCGTCGGCCACCGCCTGCGCCGACAGGTCGTCGAAGACCAGGGCCAGGCCCGATGCATCGCTCGCGTCATAGAAGTGCCGGAGCGACTCCAGGAGGATCGGGCGCGACGCATCGCGCTCCCCGAGCCGCAGGACGGCAGTCCCGAGCATGTGCAGCGACCACGCCTCCATGGTCACATCGCCGACCTGACGAAAGCGGTTGAGAGCATCCGTGAAGTACGCCCGGCCGTTGCCATCCTCCTTGCGAAAGTAGGATCGGTTGCCCATGGCCCACAGAACGTTTGCCTGCCCCCGGAGGTCGCCGATCTCCTCATACAGCGCGAGCGCCTCGGCCTGTGCACGGGCACCGAGTCCGTCTGGATCCGCCGCCTTTGGGTCCACCTTCGGATTGGGGCTCACGGCGAAGGAGAAGGAGTAGTTGTAGAGGGCGTTGGCGATCTCGCTCTTGTCACCTTGCGCTCGTCTGAGTTCGAGGGCCTCCCGGTACGCCTCCTTCATGTCGGCGAGGTCGGCCTGCCACCAGTAGACGCCACCGAGGGCCTCCATCAGTCGGGCTCGAAGGATCGGATCGTCGTGTGACCAGGGCGCTTCGGCCATGCCTTCGAGGCGGCGACGGGCCTCGTATAGATGACCGCGCTTCTGCCAGAACCGCCACATCGCGAAACCCACCCGGATCGCGCATGCTCCGTCGCCGACCAGGGGTGCGCGATCCAGGACCGCTCGAATGTTGTCGTGCTCCCGCTCGAGTCGCTCCAGCTGAGCTCGTTGGCCGGGCCCCGAAAGCTCCGGCGCTGCAGTCTCGACGAGGTCCAGGAACCAGCGGGTGTGGCGGGCACGGATGGCTGATCCGTCCGGCCGCTGATCGAGCATCTCGGCCGCGAATTCGCGGATGGTCTCGAGCATGAAGAAGCGCGGCGGATCCGTATCGACCGAGCGAAGCAGGCTCTGGTCGGCAAGGGCCAGGAGCCCATCGAGGACATCGCCGCCCCGGCCATCGGCTGGGATACCGATGACTTCGGCGGCATCGAGGCTGAATCCTCCCTCGAACACGGACAGCCGATCAAGCAACCCGCGATCTGCCTCGTCGAGGATGTCGTAGCTCCAGGCAATGGCTCCGCGCAGCGTCTGCTGTCTTGCGGGCAGGTCGCGGGCCCCGGCGGCGAGGAGGTTGAGCTGGTGCTCGAGCCTGGACAGGATCGCTTCCGGGCTGAGCAACTTGATCCGTGCCGCGGCCAGCTCGATCGCGAGCGGCATGCCCTGAAGTCGGACGCAGATCGCGGCGACTGCCGGCGCGTTGGCATTCGTGACCATGAAGTCGGGACGGACGGAAACGGCCCGGGCGATGAACAGGCGGACGGCCTCGTAGGTCGTCAGGGTAGCGAGGTCGATCGCACCGCTCCCGCCAGTTCGCGCCTGCTCATATCCGCCTTGGTTGCGCGGATCCGGCGGCACCGGCAGCCCGGGAACCGGATACTCCTGCTCGCCGGAAACGCGTAACGGGGCTCGCGACGTCGCAAGGATCCTGAGGCCGGGTGCGGCGCGAAGCAGCTCGGCCACGATCGGGCCGGCATTGACGACCTGCTCGAAGTTGTCGAGAAGGAGCAGGACCCGCTTGCCGGTCAGCCACTCGGCGAGAAGGTCCAGAGCGGTCCGCCCGCCGGTCTCTGCGAGGCCGATCACTGACCCGATCCGGGACGCGACGAGTGCTGGATCGCGGACCGTTTCGAGGGGCACGAAGAAGACACCGTCCGGATAGTCGGACGCGGAAGCGGCCGCGACCTGGAGGGCCAGACGGGTCTTGCCCGTGCCGCCGGGTCCGGTCATCGTCACCAGCCGATTGGCCGCCAGGAGGTCTCCGGCCCGGACGAGTTCGTCGTCACGGCCGACGAACGATGTCAGCTGCGTCGGGAGGTTGTTCGGGTGCACGTCGAGCGTGGCGAGGGGCGGGAACGTCTGCCCGATGCCCGGAGCCAGCAACTGGTAGAGGTGCTCCGGCTCGAGCAGGTCCTTGAGGCGGTGCGACCCGAGGTCGACCAGCGAGGCATCATCGGGCAGCGTGGCATGTCCCAGGAGCCGGATCGATTCGGATACCAGCACCTGCCCGCCATTGGCGACGTTCGCAATCCGGGCAGCCCGGTTGATGGCCAGCCCGACGAGACTCCCGCCGGCGACCGAGGCCGTGCCCGCATTGATACCCATCCGCACGCGGACCGCGACGCCGCCCGGCCAGGGCTCGCTGGCGAGCGTCCGCTGAGCATCGAGCGCGGCGTTGATCGCCTGGGTTGCCGTGCCGAACACGACGAAGAACGAGTCACCCTCCGTGCCCTGCTCGAGGCCGCCATGAGCGGCGACCGCGGTCCGGACCAGGGCCCGATGACGCTCTCGCAGCTCCGCGTACGCAGAGGTCCCGACCGCCTGTTCGAGGCGCGTCGAGCCCTCGATGTCCGAGAACAGGAACGCGTGGGTCTCACCCGGCACGTGGCTGTCCGTCACG
>JAYWFP010000359.1:0-2821 GCA_043778745.1 Chloroflexota bacterium | reverse complement strand
GCGCGCTGCCGGCGGCGTCCGCCGGAACAGCGATCACCAGCAGCAATCCCGCCACGATCAGACTGATGCGCAATCGGTTCGTCATTTCCGGTTCTCCTCTTTTCGCCCGTGCGCAGCGTCGTGGTTCCGACACGCCACGGAATTCAGTCACGCAACGGTATAGCGCTACACGATATATACCTTGGAACGCGGACGATGTCAACCGGGAAGCGGACCGCTACAATCCCGCTCGATGACCACTCGGCTCTGGGATCGCGCGGCGCTGGTGCCCATGTCCGGGAATCGGCGCGCCCCCTCGATCGTGGCACTCGGCACAGAACTCCCGACCGTCGCTCAACTGTTCGAGTTCATGCGGGATGCAGAGCTGCGGTTCGAGACACTCCGCATGCGCCTCGAGGAGCGGACCGAAGGCGTCCGAGGCAGCCACGTCGTGGCGATGGATGTGTCGATCCAGCACCCGGGTCATGCCCGGGTCACGACGACGGAGCCGGAGGGCGGAGTCGCCGGTAATTTCGAAGTCTGGGTCGGTGACGGCGAAACGATCGTGACCTATTCGGGCGTCCATCAGCTCGGGACATCGAGGCCGGTCCGGAATCGCCCGCGCGGGCTGGACGGTGACTTCCCCGGCAGCGCTCGCGTCTACGAGCCCCTGACCCCGTTGCCGCTCGAGACCCTGCCCGAACTCTTCATCCACCCGGCGGGCTACTGCCAGAACGTCCTTTCGACGGGCAAGACCTGGATCTCGGGCACCGACGTCGTTGCCGGGCGCGAGGCGATCATCGTCGAGTGCGATCATCCGCGGACGGTCGAGTGGGTGGCCGACCGACCGGACTTCCACATTCAGATTGCGGTGGATCGGGCGGACGGAATCATCACCCGCTTGACCGAATCCATCGGCGACGACGTAACCCGCGAGGCGCTCGTGACCTCGCTCGAACCGAACACGATCCTCGCCCCCGGCGTGTTCGACTTCGAGCTCCCCGACGGGACGACGATGCTCTTCTGAGGCTACCCGCCTCGTCGCTCGCGACTGCCTGGGATCGCCCGAGTCGCGCAAAACCCTTCCAATCACCCTCGCAGCACGCGTATAGTCGCGCCACGTTCAGCGCACACGCTGGTTCGGGCACCCAATGGCCCACGACGTGTTCACCGACCCGGAGGATGGGCCGCAATCGGTGGGAGGCCGGCGGCCAGATGCGAGGAGGTCCCATGCAAGGTCGATCCCGCGACGATGTGATTCAGCAGGACATCAAGGACCTGCATCAACTTGGCTATGCGCAGGAGCTGTTCCGCACGATGGGCGGGTTCAGCAACTTCGCCATCAGCTTCTCGATCATCTCGATCCTGACCGGCGCGGTCATCCTGTACGACTACGGTCTCGCCTGGGCCGGCACGGCGGCCGTCCTCATCGGCTGGCCGCTCGTGACGGTCTTCGTGCTCCTGATTGCCGCGTCCATGTCGGAGATCGCCTCGGCCTATCCGACGGCCGGCGGTCTCTACTACTGGGCATCGAAGATGAAGGACAAGAACTGGGGCTGGTGGACCGCCTGGTTCAACCTGATCGGCCAGTTCGCGATCGTCTCCGGTATCAACTTTGCCGCTGCGTTCTTCCTCAATCAGACGATCATCAGCCCGCTGACGAACAACGCCCTGACGAATACGACCGAGGTCCTGAAGGTCGGCGAAACGCTCGTGATCTCAGGACAGTTGCTGACGATGGCGGTTTTGATGCTGGGTCAGCTGGTCCTCAACATCGTCGGGATCCGGATCGTGGCGATGATCAACCAGATCAGCGTCTGGTGGCACATCGTCTTCGTCATCCTCATCGCGGGTTCGCTCTTCCTGCTGGGCACCAAGAGCACCGAGATCGATTCCGGGCTCAAGCTGTTCGCGATCCAGCCGCAGGACACCCTCGGCTCGTGGGAGATCCGGATCCCGCCGTGGGCCGGGGTCGATCCCGACACGAGTACGCCCTGGTACCTGCTGTCCATGGGTGCGGCGAGCACGTACGCGCCCGTTTTTGTCGCGTTTTTCTTCTCGCTGCTGCTCGCCAACTGGACGTACACGGGCTACGACGCCTCGGCCCACGTGGCTGAGGAGACGGTCGGCGCCCGGGTCGCCAGCGCGTGGGGCCTGTTCCTGTCGGTCGCTGTGTCAGCCGTTGTGGGATTCATCTTCCTGCTGGCCCTGACGCTCCACCTGCCGGATCTGACGCCGCTGTTCGGGCAGCTTGATGACCCGGACAAGTACAGCCAGTACTATTTCGGCAACAATGCCGCGGTCATCTACATCCTCCAGCAGAACCTGCCCGGCGGGCTTGCGGGCCTCTTTGGCGGCGCCATCGCCATTGCCATGAGCTTCTGTGGTCTGTCCTCGGTTGCCTCGGCCGGACGGATGCTGTACGCATTCGCTCGCGACGACGGGATGCCCGGCTCCGGCTGGCTCAAGAAGGTCAATCATCAGTACCGAACGCCCGCGAACTCGCTCATTGCGATGGTCGTCGGCGCGTTCATCCTGACGGTGGTCGCCTTCCTCGCCGGCAGTGGCACGGCAATCGTCATCGTCACAGCCATCAGCACGATCTTCCTGTATGCCGCGTACGGGATCACGATCTACCTGGGCCTGACCACGAAGGAGTGGATCCGCCACCGCGTGTGGAGCCTCGGTCGATGGTCGCGCCCGATTGCGATGATCGCGCTGTTCTGGGTCATCGTCCTGATGGTCCTGTTCAGCTTCCCGACCTCGGGCAACATCTCGATCACGTTCATGTTGATCACCGTGATTCTCATGGCGATCTACTACTTCGGCTGGGCGAAGAGCC
>JAYWFP010000358.1:0-6807 GCA_043778745.1 Chloroflexota bacterium | reverse complement strand
GACAGCCGGTACTTCGTCCCGAGCCCATCGCCGTCGGTCGCGCCCTGATGGGTCGCGGGCGCCCCGCGAGGGCGAGCGTCCTCGGTCTCGTCGCGCTTCTCGCCGTCGGGTGTTCGTCGCAAGCGCCGACCGCGTCCCCGGAGGCGACTCGACTGACCACCGCGGTGCCGAGTGCAACTCCCGCTCCGACACCGACGCCCACGGCAAGTCCAACCGCGGAACCCAGCCCCACCACAGCCTCCGTGGCCTCGCTGGACGGCCTGCCTGCGGATCCGGCCCTGGCCAATCGATTGCCCCTCGCGGTGATGATCGACGACAACGTCATCGCCCGGCCACAGTCCGGATTCAACGCCGCGTCCATCGTGTACCAGGCTCCCGCCGACGGGGGCGAGGACCGCTACATGCTCGTCTTCCAGGAGATGGACGCGCCCGATATCGGTCCGGTCCGGAGTGGCCGTCCCTACTTCGTCTACTGGGCCGCCGAATACAGGTCGGCGTTCGCCCACTACGGCGGGGACGAGAAGACGCTCAAGAAGGTCATCCCGCCGATCACCAACAAGCTGATCTACAACCTCGACGCCCTCTTCGGCAGCGGGTCCGCCTTCCACCGGATCAGCAGCCGGAAGGCGCCGCACAACGCGTACACGTCGACCGCGGACCTGTACGCGACCGCGAATGCGAAGAGATACCCGACCTCGATGGTCGGCGGACTCACGAACCGCCTGTTCGCCGACGACGCTCCTGTGGCCGACCGTCCCGCCGAGGGTTCCATCACCATCCCCTATGGGCGCGGCGCGACCGGCTACACCTACGTCCCCGCGACGAACACCTATCTGCGCACGGTCGCCGGCAAGCCGCACACTGATCCGATCGACAAGAAGCAGGTCGTCGCCAGGAATGTCGTTGTCTTGTTCATGGCGTACTCGATTGACCCGGAATCCGAGCCCGGCCACGCCCGTCCTGTGCTGGCCCAGATCGGCAAGGGCACGGCGTGGGTCTTCCGGGACGGCCTGATCATCAAAGGCACCTGGAAGAAAGCCGACCAGGGTGCGCTGACCCGGTTCTTCGACGCAGCGGGCAACGAAATCACCCTGGTACGTGGCCGGACCTTCATCCAGGTCGTTGCCACCGGCACCAAGGTCACCTACGTCGCGAAGAGCTGAGCGGCCGGACGACCCGCGGACGAGTTTGTTCGTCGGACTGGGTGCCTGGGCTCGCGGTCAGCCCACGTTCACCCCGACGAAACCAAGGGCGCTCACGCCCAGCAGGACCAGATCCAGTGCGATGACCAGCCCCACCGCACCCCAGGCCAGCACATTCGCGATCCGCCCGTTCCGATGGCGACCCATGATCCGATCGTCGTTCACGAGCAGGACCATGAACACGAGCACGATCGGGAGCAGCAGGCCCTGGAGGTTCTGCGACGCGATGATCAGCGGCAGGAGGTCCAGGCCCGGGATCAGCACGATGAGTGCCCCGACCCCGAGGACGAAGGTGTAGATCCCGAAGAACGCCCGGGCATCCTCGAATCGCTTGTCGACGCCGGATTCCCAGCCGAACGCCTCGCAGATCACGAAGGCCGTCGAAATCGGCATGATCGTGGCCGCAAGCACCGACGCACCGAAGAGTCCGACCGCGAAGAGGGCCGTGGACAGCTCACCGGCGACCGGGCCGAGCGCCCGCGCGGCCTCCTCGGCGGTGTCGATGTGTCCACCGACGGCGAATACGGTCGTGGCGGTGGCCACGACGATGAACACCGCGATGACGTTCGTCCAGATCGCGCCGCCGATGGCATCAGCCTGCTCGAGGCGGAGTTCGTCCTCGCCGATGCCCTTCTCGGCGACCGCGCTCTGGAGATAGAACTGCATGTACGGCGTGATCGTCGTGCCGACCAGGGCGACCATGAGGAGGATCACGGTGGGGGAGAAGTCGAAGTTGGGGCTGACCATCGCGCTGCCGACGGCCGCCCAGTCCGGTTGCGCCAGGATCGCCGACGCGATGTAGGCCAGAAAAACGACGATCACCGACAGGAAGACGCGCTCGACCGTGCGATACGACGCGAACAGCACCAGGGCCCAGATCGCGACGGCCACGATCGGCACGGTCAGCCAGCGGGGGACCCCGAAGATCTCGAGTGCCGCGGCGGCGCCGGAGAACTCGGCGACGGTGTTGGCCACGTTTGCCACGAGCAGCACCAGCATGGCGAAGGCCGTCCAGCGGACCCCGAACCGATCCCGGATGAGGTCGGACAGGCCCTGCCCGGTCACGACCCCGAGGCGGGCCGCCATTTCCTGGACGATCGCCAGGATCACGATGGTGATCGGGAACAGCCAGAGCAGCCCGAGGCCCGTCTCCGCCCCGATCTTGCTGTAGGTCGCGATGCCACCGGCATCGTTGCCAGCGATCCCGGCGATCAGGCCCGGGCCCATGACCGCGAGGAACGCCACGATGCCTCGTCGGCCGCGGAACCGACCCCGCAGGCGCAACCAGTCGCCACCCTGGATTCGATCCTGCATGCGTCGAAACAGGCCGATCGCCAGAGGGCGATCGGTGGGTCGTCCGCGATTCGGATCCTTCAGCTGGGTCACCGTGCCGGGCGCCCGGCGATCAGGACCGGCCCGCCAACCGAGGCAGGCGCTTCCGCCATGCATCAGGCAGGATCGCGTCCATCGCGTCGTCGACCGTCACGATGCCGACGAGATGCCCACTGGCATCGACGACCGGGACAGCAAGCAGGTTGTAGTGAGCCACGATCTCGGCAACCTCAGCCTCATCGGCCAGCGCCCCGACCGTGACCGGCTCGGCGATCATGACGTCGGCGATCGGCGTATCGGGCTTGGAGACGATCAGGTCCCGCAGCGACAGGACACCGACCAGGCGATCTTCGTCGTCCACGACGTAGACGTAGTAGATGGTCTCGGCATCGGGTTCGAGTTCTCGCAGTCGGTCGATCGCCTGGGCGCCCGTCAGGGACGCAGGGAGCGTCACGAACTCGGTGGTCATCATGCCGCCGGCTGTGTCTTCGGGATACGCAAGCAGCTCGCCAAGCTCCTCAGCCTCATCGCGCTCCATGAGTGCCAGGATCTCCTCGCGACTTTCGTCCGACAGGTCCGCGACGAGGTCCGCGGCATCGTCGGGTGACATCTCTTCCAGGATGTCGGCGGCGCGAGCAGGATCCAGGTCCTCGAGGACCTCGACCTGCGTCTCCGGCTCCATCTCCTCGAATACGTCGGCGGCAGCTTCATCATTCAGGGAGGCGAGCACGCCGGCCCGGTCGCGCGGCGCGAGCTGGTCGATGATGTCGGCGAGATCGGCCGGATGGAGCTCGGCGAGGCCGGCGTGGGGGACCCGCAATTTGATCGATGCGATCGACGTCTCGACAGGGTCGACGTCCTCCCAGTCGATATAGCGCTCGGGCACCGACAGGTGCAGGTTGCGAGCGAGGGTTCGGTAGCCGCGTTCGATTCCCAGGCGCCGGAGCAGACCCGCGGCACCGACATCAACGGCGACCAGGTGCAGCACGCCCTCGATCTCGTCGAGGCGCAGGTCATTGACACGTACGACCTTCCGCCCATCGATGTCCACGATCTGCTTGTCCATCAGGTCCGCGTGCAGGAGGATCTCGTCCGGGCGCTGGCTGAACCGGCCCATGTCGATGGTCGTGGTCCCGAGGCGAGCGCCACTCTCATCGATGCGGTCAACCGAAGACCAGGGCAGGAAGATTCGGCGGCGATCCGTCGAGACCACGAGCCCGGTGACAGGTGGGTATCGATTTCCGACGGCCACGATCAGATCAGCGATCTTGCCGATCGCATCCTTGCTTCCGTCAAGCACGGGCAGGCCGATCGCCTGGCTCAGATAGAGCATGGCCACCTCGCGGGCGGTCCTGTCGCCGCCAGGTGGCACGGATGGACGATCGGCGTGCGGCGCAGGGGACCTCAGCGAGTGTAGTCGCCGCTCCCCGCGCCGGTCAACGCGCGAAGCGGGAGGTAGTACTTTCGGCGGCCGGTACCGGTACCTTGGGCTGCTGCCCCTCGGCACCACGGACTGTCAATCTCTGCACGTGCGCGTCGCCACGGCAAGAACTCGGTCAACGACCGGCCCCGGCGCGGGTCCCGCCCTCGTGCGGGCGACCCCGCCGAGGAGCCCTGACACGATCACGCCTCCGACAGCTCGCTACCGGGCGCTTCTGGGCATCGCGGAGCGTCTGGCGACGTCGTTCGATCGGTCGGATCTGTACCGGATCGTTGTCGACGCGGCTGCCGAACTCTCGGGGGCCGAGTACGTGATCCTGCGGATCGACCGGGCGGGCGCCCTTGACATCGTCGCCAGCTCCGGGCTCCCCTCCGGCACCGCCAAACGATTGCCCAATATTGCGACGCGCCATCAGGCCATGGAGCACATCCTGGCGAGCGCGCACCCCTTCGTCTGCGATGACGTCAAGCGTCTCCCTGAGGGCGATTGGCCGGACCGATTCTCCGGCGTCCTGCCGGTGCGCGCGGACCTGCTCGTCCCGCTCATTCATGGCGGTCGCTTTCTCGGAACCCTCGCCGCCTCGTCGCCGCGGCCGCGGGCGTGGAGCGAAGATGACATCGAGATTCTCACCGCACTCGGCGCTCATACCGCGCTGGCGCTTCGGAACGCGGACTTGTTCGATCGACTCGAAGTCCGTGCCGCACGCATGGCGGTCGTCCAGGCCGCATCGGCACGGATGAGCATGGCCACGACCATCGCTTCCGTCGGTCGGGCCGTCGTCGAGGAGGTCGGCGCGATCGTCGACTATCACAACGCCCGGGTCTATGTCGTCGAAGCCGACGAGTGGATCAACCCGATTGCCTTTGAGGGCAAGATCGGGGAATACGAGATCGTGGACTGGAGCGTCCTCAAGACCCGGCTCGGGGAGGGGTTCACCGGCTGGGTGGCGCTGCACGGTATTCCACTCAATATCGGGGACGCGAACGCCGATCCTCGCGGTGTCCAGATCGAGGGCACCGCCTTGATCCCGGAGTCCATGCTGGTTGTCCCGATGCGCCACGATGGTGCCGTCGTCGGCGTGATCACCCTGTCGAAGCTGGGGCTTCACGAATTCGACGACGATGATCTCCAGATGGTCACGATCCTGGCCGATCAGGCCGCCACCGCCCTGGAATCGGCGCGTCTCCTCACCCGCACCGAATCGATGGCCACCGAACTGCGGCGCCTGCTCGAGATGAGCCAGGAGCTCGCACAGACCCTTGATCCCAAGCAGGTCGGGGAGGTCATCGCCCGCCACGTGACCGCGGCCCTCGAGATGGATGCCGGAGTCATCAGCTCATGGGATATCGCGGCCGACCTGGTTGTATCCGAAGGCGAATTTCCGGATCGGCAGATCGTCGAGAACCACCCGACTTATCGCCTTGCCGACTACCCGGAGACGCGGCGCGTCCTCGAGCAGCAGGTGACCGTGATCATCGATGTCGACGATCCGGACAGCAATATCGATGAGGTGGCGATCCTCCGTGAGGAGGGCTTCCGGCTGCTGATCATGATCCCGCTCGTCGCCAAGGGCCGATCCGTGGGACTGCTCGAACTCCTGTCCAAGGACATCGTGCCCACGGACGACGTTCGCCTCAGTCTCGCCCGGACCATGGCCAACGAGGCAGCGATGGCCCTGGAAAACGCGAACCTGTACGAGGCGGCCCGGTCGCTCGCCGACCGGGATCCGCTCACCGGCTTCTTCAATCACCGCTACCTGTACGAGCGAATGGGCGAGGAAGTCGTCCGGGCTCGACGAACCCGAAGGCCGCTCAGCCTGCTGCTCCTTGACCTCGACGACTTCAAGCTCGTGAATGACACGTTCGGTCACCAGTTCGGGGACCGATGCCTCGTCCATCTTGCGTCCGTTGTGAAGGCCACGCTCCGCCTGTCGGACGTGCCGGCTCGCTATGGCGGCGACGAGTTCGCGGTGATCCTTCCGGACAGCGATCACGCCGCCGCGGCAGCGGTGGCGCGCCGGATCAACGATGATCTCGCCCGCCAGCCGGTGACGGCCGAGGGGCGAGGGCCCGTGCCGATCAGTGTGTCCATCGGTGTTGCTTCGCTCGGACCTGGCGTCCGTACGCCGACCGATCTCGTTGGCGTCGCAGATTCGCGCATGTACGAGGCGAAACTGGCGGCAGAAGTTCGCGACCAGGAAGTCCTGGAATCACTGGCTGTGGCGATCAACTGACCCACGCCGCGGGGCAGGTACTGGGTCGACCCAGTACCTAAGTACCATGCGGACGGGCTGGACGCGGACGCATTCGGGCCGCATGCTTCCGTTCCGTGAGTGCCGCGGAGCCCAAACGCCGCCGTGACCCCGAAGATCGGTCGGTCCGTCGCACCTGGTGGCTCCTGTCGGCGACCTTCCTCGTCCTCCTCGCGGTCACCCTCGTACGTGCCGTCACGACCCCGGATCCTCTTGCCTGGCTGATCGCGATCGCCGTCGCGATCGCCGCGCTGGCGGCCGTCGCCCATCGCAACGCCGTGGTCGGGCTGGAAGCCCGTGGTCGGGCCGAAGCCGAGAACCTCACGCGGATCCTGCGCGGTCTGTCACGGTCGGTCAGCGTCGATGCGATCGTCGGTGCCATCGTCGCCAATCTCGCAGATGGCACCGGTGCCGACCATGTCGTGGTTGTTCGACGCCGAGCCGAGGGTGGCGTTCTGGAGGCGACCCTCGTGACCCGTCGTGCGGGTGTGCCCAACTCGAGCACCGTCCTGCCGCTTGGTGACCTCGATCTCAGGGCCAGCGCGTCCCTGGTCGCGGTTCCGATGGCCGTCGAGCCAGCT
>JAYWFP010000357.1:0-6820 GCA_043778745.1 Chloroflexota bacterium | reverse complement strand
CGTGCGGGGAGCTCGGATTGCCGAACTGCTCGCCGAGATAGGGGAGCATGGCATCGAGCGCCTCGCGCCGGAGCGGGGTTGTGGCGGCGTGATCGAGGTAGATGGGCATTCCGGGAATTGTAGGCCGCTCGCGATGCGGCGCCGGGACCGGTCCCGGATGGGATCCGATGCGTGCGCGGGACGCCGGACGAAAGTCCGGGGTGGACCACCTATGAGATCGCTGGATTCACCTCCTCGGGGTGCTAGGCTCGCGCCGTGGATCGGATAGCGCTTGGTGCGTCAGCTGTATTCCTTCGGTCGCGCGAGCCGCGATTCCTGGTCGGCCTGCTCCTGATCGCCGTCCTGACTGCTGCGTGCGGGGGGCCGGCCACGGCGCCGACGTTCGCGCTGGCGATCCAGAACGGCTCGGATCTCACGCTCCGCCTGAACGTGGTAGTCGCCCCGGGCCAGAGACCATCCCGGAGCCTGGAGATCCCGGCCGGGAGCGGCGTGCTGGAGACGGCGGAGGCACCGATGGGCTGGACGGGCACGGAGCCGATCCCGGTTGCCGTGGAACTCTATACCGAGACCTGCGGCCTGATCGAGACGGTTACCGTCGGTCGTGGGGCCACCCTGATCCAGATTCGGGCCGACCGCTCCATCGCGATCTCCGAAACGAGCCTGTCAGGGGGATCAAACACTGTGGCACCTGAGCTCAAGCCACCCTGCTAGAAGGGCGGCGGCTTTCGGGCTAGGCCTGGGGCTGGCTGTCCACCAGGCTCCGATCGTACTCACGGCCCCGCTCCCGCTCCCGAAGGTGCTTGGCGAGCAGCCGCTTGCGCAGGCGGATGGACAGTGGCGTGACCTCGACGAGTTCGTCCGCGGCAATGAACTCGAGGGCCGTTTCCAGCGTCAACGGGCGCGGCGGCGTCAGCCGGAGTGACTCATCGTGCGAATGTGTCCGGATGTTCGTGAGCTTCTTTTCCTTCGTGGCATTGACGTCGAGGTCTCCGGAACGGGCATTCTCGCCGACGATCATGCCTTCATAGACCTCGACCCCGGTGCCGATCAGCAACGAGGACCGCTCCTGGAGGTTGAACAGACCGTAGGCGTTCGACATCCCGCTGCGATCGCTCACCAGGACGCCCGCCGTGCGATGGGTCACCTCGCCTGCCCACGGGCCATAGCCCTCGCCCAGCTGGTGCAGCAGGGCGGTGCCGCGCGTGTCCGTCAGGAGCTGGCCTCGATAGCCAATGAGGCCCCGGGTCGGGAGGACGTATTCCAGGCGGACACGGCTGTCGGCATCGGTCGTCATCTGCTCGAGGCGTCCCTTGCGCGCTGCGAGCGCGGTCTGGACCTCGCCGATGTATTCGGGCGGGATATCGATGGTGACGCGCTCATACGGCTCCTGGATCTCGCCGTCCACCTCACGCAGGATCACCTCCGGTCTCGACGCGGTCAGCTCATAGCCTTCGCGCCGCATCTGCTCGATGAGCACCGCGAGCTGGAGCTCGCCGCGACCTCGTACCTCGAACGTGTCGCCGGATTCGGTCGGATAGACCTCGATCGATACGTTGCCGAGGGTCTCCTTGTCGAGTCGGCCCTTGATCTGGCGAGAGGTGACGAACTTACCCTCGCGCCCGGCCATGGGCGAGGTGTTGACTCCGAAGGTCATGCGCAGCGTGGGTGCGTCCACATCGAGGCGCGGGAGCGGCCGGGGATCGGCCGGATCCGTGATCGTGTCGCCGATCGTGACGTCGGGGAGGCCCGCAACGGATACGATCTCCCCGGGCCCGGCTTCTGGAATGTCGACCCGATCGATGCCGTGCGCGGTCTGCAGGCTGGTGACCGAACCTGACATCGTGACGGTACGACCCGGTTCGACGGTGCCGGCCGTGTCTCCCGCTTCCTCGCGGACGACCGTGATCCGCTGCCCGACCTTGATGGTCCCGTTGCGAATCCTGCCGACTGCCATCCGGCCCACGTATTCGTTCGCGCTGAGGTTGGTCACGAGGAGTTGCAGCGGGTGGCCCGGAACGTGGCGGGGCGGTGGCGTCACGCGGACGAGTAGATCCAGGAGCGGCCGCAGATCCGTGCCCGGCACCGCCAGGTCGAGGGTCGCGGTCCCGAGCTTGGCGTTGGTATAGACGACCGGAAAGTCGATCTGGTCGTCGTCGGCCCCGAGGTTGATGAACAACTCGTAGACCGCATCCAGGACCTCGGCAGGCCGCGCGTCGGAGCGATCGATCTTGTTGAGTGCAACAACGACCGGGAGTCGGCGGGCCATTGCCTTCTGGAGCACGTAGCGCGTCTGGGGCAGCGGTCCCTCAGCCGCATCGACGAGCAGCAGGACGCTGTCCACCATCAGGAGGGACCGTTCGACCTCGCCCCCGAAGTCCGCATGGCCCGGGGTGTCGACGATGTTGAGCCGAACGCCGTCGTGATCGACGGTCGTCTGTTTGGCCAGGATCGTGATCCCCTTTTCCCGTTCCAGGTCGCCCGAATCGAGGATCCGATCCACGACCGCTTCATTGGCCCGGAACGTGCCCGTCTGGCGGAGTAGCGCATCGACCAGCGTGGTCTTGCCATGGTCGACATGCGCAACGATCGCAACGTCACGCAAGTCGTCTCGCGAGACGCTGTGATCGGCCGCTGATGACGCCATCTCGTCGACGGCTCGGGGCAGCGTGGAGCGGATCGGATCAGTCATGGGCCGGCGGATTGTCGCACACCCTCGGCGATTGGCCGTTCAGCACGGCCGCCCGACTCGGGCGTGACTGCTAGGATCACCGTCCCATGACCGTTGCTGCCGTGATCCTGGCTCTCACGCCTGACGTCGCTCTTGCGGATGCCGAAGGGGTCCCGCGGGTGCGCCGGATCGTCGATTCCGCGTGGTCCGGAGGCGCGATGCCGATCGTCGTGATCGCCGCGGATCCGGACGGCACGATGGCCACCGCGCTCGCCGGGGCACCGGTCACGCTGGCCGCGCCGGCGCCGATGGATCAGGGTCGCGTGGCCCAGCTTCTCCGCGGAATCGAGGTTGCGACAGCCGAGGTCAGCGGCACGTCCGGTGCCCTCATCTGGCCCGCGCGCATGTCGTGGGTCGGGCCCGAGACGGTCACGTCGCTGGTCGAGGCGCATGGACCCAGTCCCAGAGCACTCCTCCGTCCGGCCTTCCGCGGCGAGGCGGGGTGGCCGGCGCTCGTGCCCCTGAGCGCGGTCGACACGCTTCGCGGCCTTCCGATATCGGCGACGCCCGACGAGCTCATCGCCCTCCTCGCGGCCGCGACATCCGTGAGCACCAGAGAAATCGACCTCGGCGATCCTGGAACGGTGATCAACGGAGATACACCGCGTTCGGATCTTCCTGCCTACGAGGGTCCTGCCCAGTCGACCGGGTCGCGCGAATGGGGCGCCGCCCTGGCGAACATGCCCGATGATGCGCCCCTGGATGGCCCCGCTCGAGCCGACGCGACGTCTGACTGACCCGACGGCGGTCCGGACTGCGGCCTGCGTGTGCCGACAAGGCCACTCAGGAGCTTCGGTTCATGCCTACCACGAACAGCCCGTGCCGTCGGTGTCACGCAGCCAGCGATCGAGATGAACGTAGGTGGCACTGATAGCCACGCTTCCGTGTGGGTGTCCTGACAGCGGACGCAGCACCACGATGATCTGGCCGTCGGTCTGGCCGGCGCGAGCGACATCGATTCCGAACGTCGTGGATTGCCCCTGCCAGGAGCCCTCGAGCGGCTGAATGAGCGCCGTCGCGGGAGATCCGGAGCCCGGCCACACGCCGATCGGCAGGACCGAGGCCTCCTGATCGTACGAAGGCGGCTCTTGATCGAGATTCGCACTCCAGCCCACGAAGAGCCCGTCGGTGCTCCCTGGCAGCAGGTCCTTCTCCCGCCATGCCCAGCGCACAGTCGCCAGAATGCCCGTCTCGCCGGTAGCACCGCGGCAGTCGACGGCGACCGAGATGTTGAGTGCCTCGGGCCCAACGGCGAATGGGCTTGCGCCGGGCCGAAGAGCGGCCGCTGAGACAAGCGGCCAGGCCGTGGACAGGAGGAAGAGTCCGGTGAGCGTCGCCGCAATCCGTTGGTCGCGTCCGGTCATCGGTTGGCGACGAGGACCGTCAGCCGCCGTCCGTAGGACGAATACCGCGGCGATCGCCTCGAGGGGAACGTGGATCGCCGGGAGCTTGGTGACGATTTGAACCACGCCTCCAGCGACGAGGATCCACAGCATCCCCAGCGCCAGCGGACGAGACCATGGGCGCAGCTCACCGAGGCCCCAGATGGCACCAAGGAGGGCAGCCACACCCAGCGGTGTCGCGGCCAGGGCGAGGACGACCGCGCCCAACGGCACATCTCCACTGTTGGCAAGTCCGACTACGAGTGCGAATCCAATGAGCACGAGCAGGGCGGCGAAAAGGCGCGCTGCCCAGCGCTCGAACCTGCCGGGTACGGGAGGCATGTCCATCGTCGGGTCGCTCATGTCCGAATGAGGCGCGGCATCTGCGCTTGTGACACCGCTCAAGAGATTGGCACGGATCCGTTTCGCGCCCGATCTCGAATCCGCCCCATCGGAATCGTGGCTAGGGCGATTCCGCCAACGATCAGGAGCACCCCGCCCGCCTGGAACCAAGACGGAATCTCGTCGAGCAACACCCGCGCCAGGAGCACGGTGGCAACCGGCTGTGCGAGCAGGATGATCGAGACGATGGCAGCGGGGAGCCTCGGGAGCGACATCGAGATCAACAGATAGCCGATTGATTGGGATGTCAGGCCAACCAGGATCAGCCAGAAGTGGCTCGGCCAGGACGGCACCAGATTCAGGTCTCCGACGACAAACCCCTCGACAAGCGCCACGACCATCGTCGACGCCGTCGCGATCGCCACGGGACCTGCCGGCCGCCGGATGTCACTCGTGCCGCGCCGAATGATGAGCAGGTAGCCGGCGTAGAACAGCGCCGTGGCCGTCCCGATCGCCACGCCGAGCTGCGGATTGACACCGTAAGCACCCGTGCCGACCACGCCGGAAATCAGGATCGCGCCGATGAGGACCACCGGCGTGGCCGCGATCACGGGCCGCGGCGGCCGCTCCCCGAGGACTGCCCAGGCAACGAACCCGACGACGAGCACCTGCATATTGCCGAGCACCGTCGCGAGCCCCGCACCGACCAGGTCCACCGCGTGGTGCCAGGTCAGGAGGTCCCCGGCGAAGAACACGCCGGCGATCACCGCCAGCACCACCGTCCGAGCGGGCATCGGCCCGTACCGTCGCCGTTCGAGCATCCCGACGAGAATCAGGATCGGCAGGCCATACAGACATCGGAAGACGGTCACCGTGGACGGTGACACGTCCGAGTAGCGATAGAAGATCCCCGAGAATGCGATACAAAACGCGCCGAGGAGGGCCGCCAGTCGTGGGCGCGCGGCGATCGCGTCGTACAGCGCGCTCACCCTCAGGGTTGGGTGGTCACGAGGGCTTGCCGGGAAGCCCGACGAATTTCAGCCCGAGCTCGGCGAATTGGGTAGGGTCCGGCTCGGACGGAGCGTCGAGCATCGGGTCATTGCCGGACTGGGTCTTTGGAAAGGCCATGACTTCACGGATATTCGTCTGGTAGGCCAGCAGGGCCGCCCAGCGATCGATGCCCAGGGCGATGCCGCCGTGCGGTGGTGCCCCGTACTCGAACGCATCGAGGATCGCGCCGAACATGGTGCGCATGCGCTCCTCGCTGTAGCCCTGGAGCGCGAAGCTCCGCTCCAGCAGGTCGCGACGCCAGATGCGGACCGATCCCCCGCCGAGCTCCCAGCCATTGAGCGCGATGTCGTACTGCATCGCCCGGGCCCGGCCGGCCGGATCCGCTTCGGACGGGCGCGTCGCGTCGCCGGAGATGGTCGTCAGGAGGGCCTCGTCCTCGGGCACCACGCCCGAGAACGGATTGTGGGTGGCATCCCAGCGGGCGCCATCGGTATCCCACTTGTACATCGGGAAGCGATGGACCCAGCAGTAGGCGAGCACGTTTGGATCTGCGAGGCCGAGTCGAACCCCGAGGTCGGCTCGCAGCCGCCCGAGGACGTCATTCGTGACATTGGTGGTGTCGGCCACGATCAGGACGAGGTCGCCCGGATTCCCCCCCGCACGGGCGGTCAGGCGCTCCGCGAGGTCGTCGCCGAGGAACTTGAGAATCGGGCTCTTGATCGTGCCTTCGGCTTCAACGGCAAGGTACGCGAGGCCCTTGGCCCCGAATCGGCGCGCGGTCTCGGTCAGCTCGTCGATCCGGCTCCGAGGAGCGTCGGCGAGCCCCGGGACCGCGATGGCCTTGACCCGGTTGCCGGCCGAGATCGTGTCATCGAACACCCGAAAGCCCGACGACGGCGCGCCGTCCGCATCGCGAAGGTCCGGGGCGAGGTCCACCAGCTCCATCCCGAAACGCACGTCCGGCTTGTCGGAACCAAATCGTTCCATCGCCTCGGTGTGGGTGAACCGCGGAAACGGCATCTCCTGTATCGGACGGTCCGGTACGACTACGTGCGTGACCGCGATCGTCATCGACTCCACGAAGTCCATCACGGCGGCCTCGTCCACGAAGCTCATTTCGAGGTCGAGTTGCGTGAACTCGGGTTGACGATCGCCGCGCAGGTCCTCATCCCGGAAGCAGCGGGCGATCTGGAAATAGCGATCGACGCCGGCGACCATCAGCAACTGCTTGAGCTGCTGCGGACTCTGTGGAAGGGCGTACACGCTCCCAGGCTGGAGTCGCGACGGCACGATGAAGTCGCGTGCGCCTTCGGGCGTGGACTTGATCAGGTTCGGCGTCTCGACCTCCATAAAGCCA
>JAYWFP010000356.1:0-2839 GCA_043778745.1 Chloroflexota bacterium | reverse complement strand
TTCGCCGCGACCAGCGGTGAGATCCACGACACGATCATCAACGCCGGCGCGTTCATTCACGGGTTCACGCATTCCCACAGCATCGTCGGGGCCGCGGTGGCGAGCGAAGTGCTGCGGATTCTCGAAGCCGAGGATCTGGTTACCGCCAGCGCCACGAAGGGCGCCCGCCTCCAGAGCCTGCTGGCCGAACGGGTCGGCGATCACCCGCACGTTGGGGAGATTCGCGGGCGAGGACTGATGGTAGGCATCGAGATGGTGGCCGATCGAGAATCGAAGGCGCCCTTTCCGCGGGCGGCCAGGGTCACGGAATCGGTCGTGCGGAGTGCGCGGTCTGCCGGGGTGCTCGTCTATCCCGGAACCGGCCTCGCCGATGGGACCGATGGTGATTCGATCCTGCTCGGGCCGCCCTTCGTGGTCACCGATGACGAGCTGGTCCGCATTGCCGACGGCGTGGCCACGGTCGTTACTGACGTCACGGACGCCTGATCAGCCGCCGGTCGTCGTCGTCCAGGCGATCGAGAGGTCGAATGGAGCCAAATCCGGGGTTGGGACGAGCATTGGCTCCCCGCCATCGAGCCCGACGATGTACAGGCCGTCACTTCCGGGCGGCCCGCCCACGAACGCCAGGGATCGCCCGTCAGGCGACCAAATGGCGCCGCCGCCCTGCCAGGGCCACGGCACGACGGCGCGGCCCTCGCTGCCCGCCGGGGCGGACGCCCAGATCTCGGGCGTGACCACGAACTCGTTTCCTGAAACCAGCTGGGGTTCGCTGTCGGCGATGTACGTGATGGCGCTGTCGTCGGGCGACCATTCGACCCCGCGGGCTGGAAGACTCGAGACTGCTTCAACGACCCTACGGCCTGAGCCATCCGGGCGGATCTCGAACTCCTGTGCCGCGCCGGACCCTGAGGACTCCGAGTAGCGGATCCAGGCCCCATCACGAGTCCAGCTTGCATTATTCGCAAACGTCGCTTTGATTGGCAGCTGCATCAAGGATGATCCGTCGATCCCGATCGTAAAGACATTGCCGCCGTAGGCGTTGCCTGCGTCACTCCTGGAGAACACCAAGCGCTGGCCCTCACGGTCGTATTTCGCGTGGGAATCCAGGGTGCCGGGGAGAGGGGAGGTGATATCCCGGATGGCTCCAGTCCGAACATCGAGGATGGAGATGATTGATGCACAAGGATTTGGGGGACACAAATTGCGGCTCAAGGCAAGAAACCGTCCATCTGGCGACCAATCGCCGATTACGGGGTACGAGTTGTCATCGGTCAGCCGACGGATCGTGCCGTCGGACCCATCGATTGAGTAGACACGGGTCCATGAGGTCGCCTCGTCGAAGTGGATGAAGGCGATCCGTCCGCTGAAAGTGGCGATTCCCGGGGCCGTGTGGGCCCACGGTGGCTCGGTCGGATGCTGAAGCGCGGCCGGCGAGGCGATGGATGGAGTCGACGAACTGGCCGATCCAGACAGCGAGTCGTTCGGGCCGCAGGCGCTGATCGAAAGCGCGGTGAGCCCAACGAAGAAGTAGGACGTCCTGGATCGCATGCCAGGCAGACGCGCGACACCCGACTTCGTGACGGGGACGCCCGCTACGAAGTCGGCGCTACGCGAACATCAAGTGGCGAATGCCCGGAAAGCCCCGAAAAGGACGCCTACCGGCGGCCCCGGAACAACAGGATCACGCCGAACACGACGAGAAGCGCCGGGACGACCAGGTTTGAAACCTGCGGAATCGTGATTTCGGACGATGCGAGGAGGACGAGGCCCGCACCGACGATCGCCTGCCATCCCCAGCCACCGTTCCGGGTGGCGCGGACCAGGGCGATGAACAGCAGCGCTACGCCGAAAAACAGCGTGCCCCACCCCGATCCGAGTTCGAAGCCGAGCCCACGGATCGTGCCGGGGATTGCCGCAGCGGTCAGGAACGCGCCCAGGTAGAGCGGCACGGTTCCGCGCCGGAAGGCCCACACCAGCAGGAACGCGAGGCCCGCCGCCAGAACCGAGGTATTGCCGAGATCCTGGTAGTCCGGCAGGACGTTCTGGATGATCAGCAGGCCGCCGAACACCACGAGGAAGACGCCGATCCACGGCAGACCCGGGCGCCGGGTGTCGTCGGGGCCCCATTGCCAGCCGTACCCGTGAATGGTCGGTCCGCCGATCGGCGCAGCCCGACCCGGCTCTTCATCGATTGCCATGATCCGTCCTTCCGATGCTGTCAGGCCTCGCTCGGCGTCGGCTCGATTTCGGCCGGCACGGCAGCGCCGCCCTCCGCGTCCTCGACGTGGCTGAAGCCGAGTCGATCCGCCAGTCGTCCGAGAATACCGGGCGCCCACCAGTTCCACTCGCCAAGCAGACGCATCGTTGCCGGGACGAGCAGCACGCGAACGATCGTCGCGTCGACGAAGACCGCGATCGCCATCCCGACGCCGATGCTTTTGATCGTGACGACTTCGGCCAGGGCGAATGATGAGAACACCACGACCATGATCATCGCCGCGCCCGTGATGACGCCGGCCGTTTTCGCCAGGCCCTCGGCCACGGCGTCCGTGTTGTTGCCCGTTCGCCGGTACGACTCCTGGATACGCGACAGCAGGAGGACCTCGTAGTCCATCGACAGGCCGATCAGGACGGCAAACATGATGATCGGGTTGCCCGCGATGGTGTAGCCGATCGGGTTGAAGGCAAGGAATTCGTGGAGGTTACCCTCCTGGAAGATCCAGACGAGGGCGCCGAAGCTGGCCGACAGGGACAGCAGCGTCATCACCACGGCCTTGAGCGGGATCGCGAGGGAGCCGAAGAGCAGGAACAGGATGACCGCCGAGGCGAGCAGCGTTGT
>JAYWFP010000355.1:0-2842 GCA_043778745.1 Chloroflexota bacterium | reverse complement strand
CCTGGGACGATCCCCACTGGGTCCAGCCCGTGGATGCGCCGACGCACATTGCGCCGCGCGTCGCGCGCGTGACCCTGCACCCCGCATTTGTCGCGGCGGCTCGGCTTCCGCTCGTGGTCGTCCATGGGGCGGCGAAAGCGAGCATCGTCGGCACGTTGTTCGGGTCGGTAGCCGATGCGCGGCGGTGGCCTGCGCAGCTTGCGCGACGGGATGGCGCGGTCTGGCTGCTGGATACCGATGCTGCCGCCGGCCTCCCGGCGAGCGTGGTGTTGCGCCACGAAGCCGCCGCTCCCGATACGGGCGAGTCGGGACCGCACCCGACCTGGAGTCCGTAGTTCGGTGAACACCGCTGGTCATCTCGTGCCGTCCCGTGATGGCACCGGGATCGCGGTCTTCGCGTCCGGGTCGGCGACAGCGGGAACGCGTCCACTGATCCTCGTCCACGGCACGACGGCCGATCACCTCACGTTCCGCGTCGTTGCGCCGTTGCTGGGCGCGCGCCGACGGCTGTTTGCCATCGATCGACGAGGCCGGGGCGGTTCGGGGGATGCCCCGAACGCCTATTCGATCCAGCGAGAATTCGAAGACCTCGCCGCGATGGCGGAGGCGGTCGTCGCCGAGGCAGGCGGCCCCGTTGACGTGCTCGGCCACTCATTCGGCGGGCGCTGCGCGCTGGGGGCTTCGCTCCTTGCGCCGGCCATTCGCAGCGTCGTCTGCTATGAGGGCGCCCCGGCGTCCGCTGCCCGGCCATATCAGACGGCTGACCTCGCCGATCGCCTGCGGGGACATCTGGCGCGCGGCGACCGCGAGGCTGTCCTCGAGTTGTTCATGCGCGATGTCGTCGGAATGGACGACGCGGGCATGGACCGCTTCCGCACGGACCCCATCTGGCCACTCCGCGTGGCCGCGAGCCCCACGATCCTGCGCGAGCTCGACGCTGAGCGCGAACCTGCGGCTTCGTTCGACGCCCTCGGTCTCGTGGCCATTCCCGTCCTCCAGGTCCTGGGGACGGCGAGCAGCCCCGCCTTCCAGGCCGCGACCAGTGCGCTCGACACCCGCCTCGCTCGTGGCTCCATCGTGCGGATCGAGGGCGCCGCGCACGCGGCCCACCACACGCACCCCGATGCGTTCGTCACGGCCGTCGAGTCGTTCCTCGACGGGCAATGACGCAGCCCTGGTCGGCGGATGGTCGGGAACGGGCTTCCCGGGTGCTGATCGAACCGCTATCCTGCCTTTGCCCACGGTCCGATCAGACCGAAGCCCTTATCGAGGAACGCGATGTCGCCCACCGACGCGAAGTTGGAGTTGCTTCGCTCGATCCCGCTCTTCTCGCGTCTCGGTTCGCGTCAAATCGAGCGTCTCGGCCAGCTCTTCGACGAAGTCGACGTCCCGGCCGGCCAGGTCCTCATGCGTGAGGGCCAGACGGGCGGGGAGATGTTCATCGTTGCCAGCGGCCGACTCGCCGTGGAGCGCAACGGGGTCCACATTGCGGATCGCGGGCCCGGCGACGTGGTCGGCGAGATCGCCTTGCTGTCCGAGGGGCCCCGGACAGCCACCGTGACCACTACAGAGCCGTGCCAGCTCTTCGTCCTCGGGCACCGTGAATTTCATTCCCTGATGGACGAGCAGCCGGCATTCCGCCTTCAGATCCTCGACGGACTCGCCCGACGAATCCGCGCGTCGGAGGTCGACGCCGCCCACTGACCCGGCCACGGGACTACCATCCGGGTATGACCGACACGACCGCGCCGTCTCCGGCCGCGGCTCCCGCGTACCCCTACTCGCCCGGGCTCGAGGGCGTCCCGGCCGCCGAGTCGGCGCTCGGCTATGTCGACGGCGCCGCGGGTCGGTTGACTTATCGCGGGTACCGGATCGGGGACCTCGTTGAGCACGGGTCGTATCCCGCCGTGGCGAACCTGCTGTGGACCGGTGACTGGGAGCCGAGCCACCATCTGGCGACCTCGGCGGTGCCGGCGGCGGTCATGACGGCCCTTCGAGCCCTGCCGACGTCGGCCAAGCCGATGGACGCCCTTCGAACCGCAGTTTCCGTGTGGGGTGCCACCCAGGTCCTGGACTGGCCGCCGACCGCGGAGCAGGCGCGGGCGCTGACTGCCTTCTCGCCCTCGGCACTCGCTGCGTTCGCGCGGATCCGCCAGGGGCTTGAGCCCGTTGAGCCGGATCCCGACCTCGACCTCGTGCCCGGCTACCTGTACCAGCTCACGGGAGCTCGAGCGGACGCGAGCACGGCCCGCGCCCTCGATGCGTACTTCGTCGTCGGCGCCGAGCACGGGCTCAACGCATCGACCTTCGCGGCGCGCGTCATCACCTCCACCCGAAGCGACATCGCGTCTGCCGTCGGCGGCGCCATCGGTGCGATGAAGGGGCCGCTCCACGGCGGCGCCCCGTCCGAGGTCGTCGAGCAACTCCACAAGGTCGGTTCACCGGAACGCGCCGAGCAGTGGGTCCGTGACGCGATCGATCGAGGCGAGCGCCTGATGGGCTTCGGGCATCGCGTCTACCGCGCCTACGATCCGCGAGCGGCCGCCCTGCGCAAGGTCGTCGAGGCGATGGACCACAAGCCCGAGTGGCTCGACCTCGCGATCAAGGTCGAGGATGTCGCCCTCCGGGTCCTCGCCGAGAAGCATCCGGATCGACCGCTCAAGACGAACGTCGAGTACTACGCCGCTGCGGTCCTCCAGGGCGTGGGACTCACGCCGGATCTTTTCCCAGCGACCTTCGCGCTTGCGCGCCACGCCGGCTGGACCGCCCACATCATCGAGCAGGCGGCCGACAACCGCCTCATCCGCCCAAACGCGATCTACACGGGACCCGCGGAGCGCGA
>JAYWFP010000354.1:0-6854 GCA_043778745.1 Chloroflexota bacterium | reverse complement strand
TTCACCCAGCACGCCCGAAACCCCGAGCGAACCGTGCAGATCGGCGACCCTTACACGGTCCTTGCCCCGAACTACGGCTCGCCGTTCGTCCGCGACCTCGACAACGGCCGCCGCTACGGGACCATCGAGGACTTCCGGAACTTCGTGAAGCTCACCTACATGAGCCCGAACCTGCACCACTCCGGTGGGACCGTCTGCGAGCCGGTGGACGTGCCGGTCAACAAGCGGCACCTCGACATGGTCTATTCGCATATCAAGTACTCGGACAAGCCGTTCATGGGCTCGGTCACCCATCCGTCGCGCGCCGAGGACACGGTCGAGCTGGCGAAGATCGCTTTCGGCGACTTCGGACCGGACTACCTCGACGACCACACCGTGCTCCTGAGCCTGATCAATGCGAACTCCCCGCTCGTCTGGGACTCGACGATGCTCGGGGCCGCTCGCGCATACGCCCGCGCGAACCAGGCCACGTTGATCACGCCGTTCATCCTCGCCGGCGCGATGTCGCCGGTGACGGTGGCCGGGACCGCGGCGCAGACGCTGGCCGAGGCCCTCGCCGGGATGACGTTCGTGCAGCTGACCCGTCCTGGCGCGCCGGTGGTCCTGGGCTCGTTCGCCTCGTCCATTTCCATGCAGTCAGGCGCGCCGACGTTCGGGACGCCCGAGCCGGCCCTCGTGCTGTACGTCATGGCGGCGCTGGCCCGTCGGCTCGGCGTGCCATTCCGCTCCGGCGGCAACCTGTGCGCCTCGAAGATCGCGGACGCCCAGGCCGCCTACGAGAGCGCAGCCACGTTCCAGCCGACGATCCTCGCCGGCGTCAATTTCGTGCTCCACGCCGCAGGCTGGCTCGAGGGAGGGCTGGCGATCGGCTACGAGAAGTTCATCCTCGATACCGACCAGTGCGGGATGGCCGCGGTCTTCGTAAATGGCGTGGACCTGTCCGAGAACGGCCAGGCTCTCGACGCGATCAAGGAGAACGGGCCGGGCCTCCACTTCCTCGGCAACAGCCACACCCTCGCGAATTTCGAGACGGCGTTCTACCGAAGCCCGATCGCCGACAACAACTCGTACGAGCAGTGGCTCGAGGATGGTGGTCTCGACGCGGCCCAGCGAGCGAACACGATCTGGAAGCGGATGCTCAACGAATACGAGGCGCCGCCGATCGATCCCGGCGTTGACGAGGCACTCCTCGAGTTCATCGCCAAACGCAAGGCGTCCTTCCCGGATTCCGAGGTCTAGGGCGTGGGTTTCCTGCGACGGGCCGTCGCAGGCGCACGCGGTAAGGCGGGCTCCGGCCTCGGCGCAGGCGCACGCGGCAAGGCGGGCTCCGGCCTCGGTGCCGAGGTTCGAGCCCGGCTCGCCGGGGTGCTCAGCGCCCCAACCTTCGAGCTCATTCCGCTCAAGAACGTCCGTGATCAGTCCGCGTTCCTGCCCGCGGGGGCCACGGTCTCGGTCACGGCCTCGCCGGCCAAGGGGATCGAGGCGACGCTGGACCTTGCGGCGGCCCTCGAGGAGCAGGGTTTTCGCGCCATCCCGCACCTCTCAGCACGCATGATCCGCGATCGTGCCCATCTCGCCGACGTCCTGGCCCGGCTCAAATCCGCGGCCATCGACCGGGCATTCGTCGTCGGCGGCGATGCCGAGGATCCGGGCGAGTTCCTGGACGGCCTGTCGCTGCTCCGGGCGATGGCGGAGCTCGGTGATGCGCCGAGTGACATCGGCGTCCCGTGCTATCCGCAGGGCCACGCGGTGATTCCCTCTCCGGCACTCCTCCAGGCGTTGCGGGACAAGGCGGCATACGCCTCCTACATGACCACGCAGCTGTGCTTCGATGCCGTGGCGATCCGCGTCTTCATCGCCGCGCGACGGGCCGAGGGCATCACGCTGCCGGTCAAGATCGGCATTCCCGGTGTCGCTGAGATTCCGAAGCTCCTGTCCATCAGCGCCCGGATCGGCGTCAAGGACACCGGCCGATTCCTGTCCAAGAACGTGCGGTTCGTCAGCGAGCTGGTTACGTCGGGTGGCATCTACCGACCTACCGGCCTGCTCGAGAAACTGGCGCCGGTGATCGCGGATCCGGTCGCCGATGTCATCGACCTTCATGTCTACACGTTCAACCAGGTGGAGTCGACGGAGGCGTGGCGGCGTGACTACGTAACCGCGCTTCAGGCCACGTGACGCCGGCGCAGGAGGCCCTCTGTCGGGACCTCGCCTCGACGCCGGCACAAATCGTCGACGCGGCGCGTGACCATGCCGAATCGTCGATGCCGCTTGTCGCCGGCGAATGGTCGGCGCGCGACGTGACGCTCCATCTCGCCGTGGTCGAGGTCGGGGTGTGGCACGTCCGCCTCGACGCGCTCGAGACGGGGTCGTTTCCGGAGTGGCCGTGGGTCGAGCCGGATCGATGGTCGCTCCCCGAGGGCTCTGGCTTCGAGGCTGCGGTCGACGTCTTTTCCGCGCATCGAGCGGCGACGGTCCGTCGGCTCGAGGAACTCGACCAGACCGGCTGGCAGCGTCGCGGCCGGCACGCGACGTTTGGTGTCCTCGATGTGGCGGCACTGATGCGGATCGCTCTCGACCACGACGAGGAGCACCTCCGCCAGATCACCGGTTGATCGCCGGCTGCCGTACAGTCACCGGGACCCTAGGAGGACCGGGTCAAGCTGACGAACCAGCGCTGGAGTTGTAAGGGGGGATCGATGGTCACCGTCAGTGAGATTTCGAGCCGCTACATCGACGAGGTCGCGGCACTCGACCCCGTGCGCGGCGAGCGTTGGGGCGTGGCCAGCGACGGCACGCGGCTCACGGACTACTCCCCGGAGGGTGCGGCGGCGCTGGCCGACCTGCTCCGTCGAACGATTCGCGACGTCAACGCGGCATCCCCGACAAGCAACTGGGAGCGCCTCGGCCAGGGTTTCCTGTCGGACTGGGCCGGCGGGGAGCTGGGTGTCCTCGAGGCAGGCGAGCGCGAGCGGATGCTGAGCAACATCGTCGGGGCGCCGGCCAGCACCCGATCCGTCTTCGACCTGATGGACAAGTCCACGCCCGAGGCCTGGGAGAACATCGCCGCGCGACTGGCAGCCGTGCCGGCATCCATGTCCGGTTACCGCGCCTCCCTCGAACTCGGCCTCGCGAACGGACGCCCCGCGGCGCGCCGCCAGGCGCTTGTGGTGGCGGACCAGTGCGCGACGTGGGCCGGTACCGGCGCCGATGCCGGGTGGTTCGGCACGCTGGTCGCCTTGTCCGAGGGAATCGTCGTCGTCGCCGCCCGCGCCCGGCTCAACGTGGCCGCGAACCAGGCAGCCACTGCCTACGCCGACCTCGCGACGTGGTTGCGTTCGACCTACGCGCCGAAGGCAACGGAATCCGATGCCTCAGGCGACGAGCGGTACCGCGTCTGGGCCGAGTACCTTCTCGGCACGGACCTCGACATCGACGAGGCCTACGCCTGGGGATGGGAAGAATTGGCTCGCCTCGAAACCCAGAAGGACGCCGAGTGCGAGCGAATCCTGCCAGGCGCCGGATTCGAGGCCGTCCGCGACCTCCTGATCAACGACCCGAACCGGTCGATCCACGGGGTTGAGTCCTACCGCGAGTGGCTCCAGTACGTCACGAACGAGGCGATCGATGGGCTGGCCGGCGTCGAATTCGATATTCCCGATTCGATCCGCCGCTGCGAGGTCCGTATCCCGCCCGAGGGCAGCGCCGCGGCCGCCTACTACACGCCACCGTCCGAGGACCTCACCCGGCCCGGCCGGACCTGGTTCCCGACCGTGGGTCGGAAGCGATTTCCGACCTGGGATGAGGTCAGCACCGTCTATCACGAGGCAGTACCCGGCCATCACCTCCAGGGCGCCACCATCCGGTTGGTCCCGCTCACCCGCGCCCACAAGCTCGGGTTCATGTCCGCGCACGGCGAGGGCTGGGCCCTCTATTCGGAGCGGCTCATGGACGAGCTGGGCTGGTTCCGGACCCCGGAGACGCGCCTCGGGTTCCTGTGCGCCCATGCATTCCGGGCCGCGCGCGTGGTCGTGGACATCGGGCTTCACACGGGGCGCCGGATCCCGAAGGGCCATCCCAATGCCGGCGAAACCTGGACCTATGAGCGGGCGATCGACTTCATCGTCCGCGCCGGGGGGATGGATCGGGACAAGGCCGAGAGCGAGGTCCTGCGCTACCTGTCCTGGCCGTCGCAGGCCACGGCCTACAAACTCGGCGAGCGGACCTGGCTTGCCGGTCGCGATGCCGCCTCCGCCAGGGCCTCCGCCGAGGGCCGGACCTTCGATCGACGTGCGTGGCACGCCGGAGCCCTGTCGCTCGGGCCGCTCGGCCTTCGACGCCTTGGCGCGGAGCTGGCCAAGGTCTAGATCGAGCTGCCCGGGCCCGCGTCCGCCCACGGTTCGCCCGTGCCGTACCACGTGGTGCATGCCTGCACTGACCCGAATCATGCCCAGCACCGGGACGAATGCCCTCGTCCACGTCGAAACTCCCGCCCCGATCATGGACTCAGTCGTACAGAGGGCTGCAGCCTGCGGCCCCGGAGCGGAGTCCTGACCCATGAATCGGCACACCAACCAAGTGGACAGAACGCGACGCCTCGCGTCCCTCGCGCTGGGCAGCCTCGCCGTCCTGGCGCTCGCGGCATCTCCGGCCCTGGCCCACACCAGGATCAGCACTGCCGACACGGTTCGCCACACCCTGCTCGCATCCGAGCTTACCGGTGCCGAAGACACGGAAGCGACGGATCTCGAGTCCCTGCTCGAGACCGAGGACGCGGACGATCAGGGCGAGACCGTTGACGAGGTCGTCGGCCAGGATGACCAGGGCGATCAGGCCCAGACATCCAACGACGGCCAGACCGACCAGGCTGATACGTCGACCGACGGACAGACCGAGGTCGACACCGAGGACAGTCAAGACGACTCGTCCGACACGAGCGGTGATTCGAGCGATACCGAAACCCATGACGGCGGCGGCGGAAGCAACGACGGCGGCGACGGAGGCGGCGACTGACATTCGCGTCGATTTCCCCATTTCATGACGATGCCGGGTCCCGAACGGGGCCCGGCATCGCTGCGTCAGAAGCGGCACAATCACTTCATGAACCGAACCGAACTCATCGACCACTATCGAACCGGCATGTCCGATCTTGCCGACGCCCTGGCCGGCATCACCGGCGCCGAGCTTGATCGACCGCAGGAGGGCGGGGAGTGGACTGCTCGCCAGGTCGTTCATCACCTGGCCGACGGCGAGGCGATGTCCTTCACCCGATTGCGCCGCCTCGTTGCCGACGATCAGCCCGTGATCCAGGGCTACGACGAACCGGTGTTCGCCCGGCGGCTCCACTATGACCGCCCGATCGACACGTCCCTCGCGGTCGTGGCCGCGGTCCGGGCCTCGAGCCTCGAGCTCATGAGCGTGATGACTCCCGACGACTGGGCCAAGGTGGGAATCCATAGCGAGCACCCGCGCTACACCGTCGATCTCTGGCTGGAGATCTACGCCGGCCACGTCCACGACCATGCCGACCAGATTCGCCGCGCGAGGGCAGCGGGCGCTGCCTGACCCAACAGCAAGGCTGGCGCCGAACCGGCGCCACTGCCAAGATGGAGGGGTCCCATGGCCCTGCCGACTGGTCCCGCGGTGGTGTTCCTGTTCACCGATATCGAAGGCTCGACCCGGTCCGAGCGATCTGTCGGATCCGTCGCGTGGGCGTCGATTGTTGCGCGCCACGATTCCCTGCTCCGCGAGGCGATCGAAGGCTGCGGCGGCTCGGTGGTCAAGACCGAGGGCGACGCGTTCTTCGCGGCGTTCGGGGATCCGATTTCGGCGCTGACGGCCGCAGCCCGGGCCCAACGCGCTGTGGCTGCTGAGCCGTGGGACGGGGATCTCGAGATCCGAGTCCGGATGGGCCTCCATCTCGGCGAGGGTCGGCTGCGCTCGGCCCGACCCGGTGAGCCCGAGGACTACGTCGGCATCGACGTGAACTACGCGGCACGGATCGCCGCTGCCGGCAACGGACGCCAGATCGTCGTGTCTGCCCAACTCGTCGCCGCGCTGCCCGCGGATGTCTCGACGATCCAGGGGCTCGGCCCGGTCGAACTGCTCGACGACGGGCCGCGGACCGTCAAGGATTTCGATGAGCCCGCACACCTGTTCCGGCTCGTCGTCCCGGGGGCGGCCGACGACGACCGCGCGCTCCGGACGACCGACGCCCCGACGAATCTTCCCGGCGAGGTCACGGAGCTGGTCGGGCGCGAGGCCGACATCGCGGTCCTGCGCGAGGCACTTGCGGAGAGCCGGATCGTGACCCTCACCGGGCCCGGGGGCAGCGGCAAGACCCGGCTCGCACTCGGTCTCGCGCGCGAGGTCCGCGACCGATTTCCGCACGGCACGTGGTTCATTGATCTGGCCGCCGTCCGGGAGCCGAGCCTGATCGAGTCGGCCATCGCGTCGGCCATCGACGTCCGGGAATCGCCCGAGGTCGGCCTGGCCGACGTCCTGCGAACGTTCCTGCGGGACCGCTCCGCGCTGCTCGTCCTGGACAACCTCGAGCAGCTGCTGCCCGATGGCGCCGAGATCGTGGCGCGGCTCGTCCGGTCGGCTCCGAACGTTCGCCTCATCATCACGAGCCGGGAGCTCCTCCGGATTGCCGGCGAACGCGGCTATCCGGTGCCGCCGCTCGACCTGGACGCCGGCGTCCGGTTGTTCGTGGATCGGGCCCGATCGCATCGGTCCGACCTGGTGCTCGGTGACGATGCCTTCGTGGCCGTGCGGGCGATCGCCGAGCGGCTCGGCGGCCTGCCGCTGGCCATCGAGCTTGCCGCCGCGCGCGTCCGCGTCATGAGCCCGGC
>JAYWFP010000353.1:0-2852 GCA_043778745.1 Chloroflexota bacterium | reverse complement strand
CGTCGTAATCGATTCGCCCCGTTGCCTCCTCGACACCATAGGGGTGCACCTCGTACAGACGGCCCGAGAAGTTGACCGGGGAGCCGTGGGTCAGGTGTCCCCCATGGGCCAGGTTCATACCGAGAATGCGGTCACCGGGGCGCAGGACGCTGAAGTAGGCCGCCATGTTGGCCTGGGCGCCCGAGTGCGGTTGCACGTTCACGTGTTCCGAGCCCGGGAAGAGGGCCAGGGCGCGCTCCTGCGCCAGGATCTCGGCCAGATCGACGTATTCGCAGCCACCGTAGTAGCGCTTGCCGGGAAGACCCTCCGCGTATTTGTTGGTGAGCCATGAACCCTGCGCTTCCATGACGGCAGCGAAGGTGTAGTTCTCGCTGGCGATGAGCTCGATCTTGTCGTGCTGGCGCCGTCGCTCCTTGACCATCGCCGACCAGAGCTCGGGATCCACCTCGGCGAGCGGCGCCCAGCCGAGCATCTGGTTCCTGGCGACTGTCATCCGAAGCGCTCCTTCCAGATCTCGTCACCCGCCGGCAGGCGTGGGTGGTCCCCCTCGACCGACCTCGTCCCCGATCGGGAGAACCCGAGTCGTGATGGTCCGTATCGTCCCACAATCCGTGACCGGCTCTCGCCGCACCACACGTCCGGGTCAGGCTCGAAGGGCCGCCAAAATCCGATCCGTGCCGAGCACGCCCTCGCGCAGGACTCGTGGCGAGGTTCCGGTGCAGTCCACGACCGTCGAGGGGACGGCACCGGGCGTCCGGCCGCCGTCGAGAATGAGGTCGATCCGGTCCCCGAGTTGCCCGATCACCATCTTGACATCGATCGAATCGGGCGCCCCGCTCAGGTTCGCCGACGTCGTCGGGAGCGGACCGAGCGCGAGGGCAAGAGCCCGAGGGCAGGGATGTGCGGGCAGGCGGACCCCGACGGTCGGCAGGCCATCGGTCAAAACCGCCGGAAGGTCGGCGTCCGGGCTTCGGGGCAGCACAAGGGTGAGCGGTCCCGGCCAGAACGCCTTGGCCAGTCGGCGGGAGTCCGCACTGGCGATTCCGACGGTCTCCGCCTGGATCGCGGACCCTAGGAGGAGGGCGATCCCCTTCTCCGGAGGGCGCCGCTTCACGTGAAACAGGCGCTCGATCCCATCGGGTGTCGCCAGGCTCACCGCAATCCCGTAGACCGTGTCGGTCGGGATCGCCACGATCCCGCCACCGGCCAGGACCGCGATCGCCTCGGCTCGGCCGAACTCGTCGTCGGCAAGGACGCGCGGTCGGCCCTGGATGCCGGTCATCCGGTCGCCTCGACCCGGGGGCGCTCTGACTCGGCGGGTTCAGCGCGTTCGGCGAGGTCGGCCGGGTCGGCGAGTTGGGCGCGTTGGGCGCGCTCAGCGTGTTGGGCGAGTTCGGCGCGCAGGGTTCCGGCCTGTTCCGAAAGCTCAAGGCTTGCCCGGAGGGCGTCCTTCGTGCCTGCCAAAGCAACCCGCTCGATGATCTCCGCGGAGCCTTCGTTGGCGAGCGACGCGGCGACGTAGCGCGCCGCCGAGAGAACCGCCGGCGGTGCCGATGGCATCGCGACCCCATGCCCGACGGCCGCGATCATCTCGAGATCATTGAGTTGATCGCCGATCGCCAGTGTGTTGGCAAGGTCCAGACCGGTCCGTCGGGCCATCCATCGAACGGCTGCGCCCTTCGATACGCCCGATGCCACGAACTCGAGGAAGCGCGGATGCGCGACCGTGACATCGGCCCGTCCCGCGAAGGCCGCGCGAGCCGCGCTCAGGTGCCGCATCGGAAGGCCGGGCGGTCCCACGGCAACGATCTTGGTCACGGGGCTCTGGATCCAGGCCACGAGATCATCGACGCGCGTCGCCCGGGTCCCGAGAAAGGCCGAGTAGTCATCGACGCGCGGATCATCGGCGCGGATCACCAGGCGCTCGAGGTGGTTCACGTGCGGATCCAGACCCCGTGCCCGACTCCAGATGACCGCGTCGCGGGCAACCGCCGGATCGAGCGGACGATGGCGGAGCAGCCTGCCGACTTCATGGGCGCGCACCGGCATCTCGCGGATGAGCGCTCCCTGGTACCCGATGACCGGTGCCGTCAGCCCGAGCGTTTCCGCGAAGCGGACCGCAGACGTCGTCATCCGCCCGGTTACCAGCGATACATGGATCCCCCGGCGGATTGCCTGCCGAATGGCCGCCACCGTTCGATCTCGCAGGGCGAGGTCATCGTCGACCAGGGTTCCGTCGATGTCGAGCGCGATCATCCGGATGGGCAGCGCCGGCGCTATGGAGCGTGGTGTGAACACGGGAGCCGCCATGCTCAGCGCTCGATTCGAGCGGTCCGCGGGAGCCCGGCGAGGTCCCGCTCCACCGAACACGACCAGCCGC
This sequence comes from Chloroflexota bacterium, assembly GCA_043778745.1. GTDB lineage: Bacteria > Chloroflexota > Limnocylindria > Limnocylindrales > CSP1-4 > UBA5189. The sequence continues at coordinate 472 of JAYWFP010000353.1, read as the reverse complement.
CCGGGAGCGCCGCCACGAGACGCTCAATGCCCGCCTCCTGATCGGCACCGATCTCGAGGACGGCCAGGCCGTCCTGGGTCAGCATTTCGGGCAGGATGGCCACCAGCCGAGCGATCACCTTCAGACCGTCGGGCCCTCCATCGAGCGCGTGGCGGGGTTCGAAGGTCACCGCTGCCGGCAGGTCGGCCATGGTCGCGTTCGCGATGTACGGAAGATTCGCGAGAACCAGGTTGAACGGAGCCTCGGACAACGGAACGAGATCCGCCTCCGCGAATCGCATGTGATCGGCGACCGCGTGCGCGACCGCGTTCTCCTTTGCAAGGTCGAGAGCCGCCGGATCGTCATCCACGGCCAGGATGTCCACCTCGTCGAGCATCCGGCGGATCCGCAGACGGACCGCCAGCGAAACGGCGATGGCCCCGCTCCCGGTCCCCACGTCGAGCACGCGGAGCGGCGGAGCACCCGCGGGCCG
>JAYWFP010000352.1:0-2853 GCA_043778745.1 Chloroflexota bacterium | reverse complement strand
ATGTTTCTCCCGACCGTCAAGGGAACCGAAAGCACGTCCATTGCCGCGGTCTGGCCCTACATGATCCAGACGATCGGCGCGTCGATGCCGTTCGCTGGACCGGTCGCTGTGCTCGACTTCGATGGGCTGCGAGGTAAGCCGCTCGTGATCGCGGCGGGCGCGGCCAATGGGATCGTTCTCAAGAACGTCAACGCTGTTGCTGCCGGGTCGCTGGCGATCAATGTGTACTTCTCCGAGTCGAGCTTCTAAATGACCTTCGCACCGCCGACCCTCGTCGCGCTCGGGCGCTACCTGGTCGCGCACAACGCGGTCAATCTCGGCATCGTCGGGGACACCGCGCACGCCGCGAAGGGCACGAGCTACCACCTCGGGTCGGACCTCGTGAGCCCGGGCGCGTACTCGATCCTGACGGCCCGTGATAAGGCCGGCCTGTCGCTGGCTGCGAGTGCCATCGATATCGGCAAGATCGACGGCGGGTTCACGCGGCTCCGGGAGTTCTCGGTCTGGTTCCTCGGCGAGCTCCAGCGCAACGCTCCGGGCACGTCGGATATCCGGGAGTTCATTTTCAGCCCGGACGGGATCGCGGTGCTCCGGTGGGACCGCGAGCGTGGCGTGGCCTCGGCACCCGTGGCGGAGCGTGGCCTCAGCAGCTCGCACACCGGCCACGGTCACACGTCCTGGTACCGCGACTCCGAGGGCCGCGACAAGATCACCCCATTTCGAGGGTTCTTCGAACCGGAGGGAACGATGAAGATTGACGCGCTCGTGCGCCAGAACTGGACCGCCAACGGGACCAACGGCGTCCTGCGGCCGACACCCGACCGGGCGGTGGCCGCGACCGTGCGCCTGGCACCGGGCGAGCCGATCGTTTCGGCGGGCGAGTATGCCGATGTCGACGGCAATAGCTGGCGCTTTGCCGAGTATCCCGTGGGCTCGAGGTCGGTGGTCTTTTTCCTGCGCTATGGTCCTGGCCTGGCCGCGGACCACGACTTCATCGCGGGGACTCTGGAAGCGGCCAACTGCGACCCGCTGTTGGCGCGGATCGACACCATCAAGGCCAAAGTCGCGGCGCTTGCCGTGGACGTGGCAGACGATTAGGAGGGAGTAGATATGCTCAATCGGCTGCTCATCGCCGTTGTGCTCGGGGTCATCGTCGGCCTCGTGTGCCTGCTGGTCGGCTCGCTGCTGGCCACCATCCCGATCCCGTTCGTTCACACGATCGGCGGGTTCCTCGCCACGTGGGCGTGGGTGCTCGGCTTGCTCGCGGCGCTCTATTCGTTCGCCACCGGGCGGACGGGGCTCTTCCCGTGATCCTCGGACGGCAGCCCGTCGCGATCACGGCGGTCATCTCCATCGCGTTGAACCTGGCGCTCACGTTCGGGCTCCGCCTGACCGCCGAACAAGTCTCGCTGGTCAACGCACTGGCCGTGACGCTACTGGCGCTGCTGGCTGGCAACGCCGTGACGCCGACAGCGTTTCCTCGGCTCAGTGAGGGTACGCAGGTCGAAGTCATCACGCCGGGAAGCGAACCGAACCCGACGCGCACCCTGTAGCCTTTACCGTCCCGCCCCCGTCCGGAGTGCCCAGACTCCCGGACGGGGGCATAACCATGTCCGCCGCAAGTACCATCAGATTGCGCTTGACACGCGTAGGCGATGCGCGTAGGTTATGTCTATGACGATCACCGAGGCCGCTCAACGGCTCAACCTATCGCCTAAGACACTCCGGCAGCAGATCAAGAACCGCAAACTCCGAGCCCACAAGATGGGCCGGGGCTGGTACGTCACGGACGAGGAAGTGGCCCGGTACGCCGCCGAAAACCGCCGAGGACCCGCAGATGCCCTCTGAATACGTCGTAAAGGCTCGTAGGGCGGTCCATCAGGTCGGAGTGGCCGTTCGGTCAGGTAGGCTAGTTCGGCAGCCCTGCGTCGATTGTGGGGCCGAGAAGGTTCAGGCGCACCACCACAACGGATACGACCGCGAGCATGAGCTGGACGTAACGTGGCTCTGCCCGTTGCACCACAAGGCGCGACACGTGCGCGCCACCCGGAAGCCTCCGTGGGATAGGTCCGGGCACGTGAGATCCTACATGGACGCCACGAGGCCGCTTCCCAGCCGATACCGGGACATTGAGACTCACGCATTCACCAACCAGTCATCGCCTAAGCGACTGTTCAAGATGATCGAACACATCTGGGAGTCGTTCAGAACCGATGAGGAACGCGCGTGGGCACTTGCCCTCGTGGAACGACTAGTGAAAGAGGGAACCGCATGAAACTCCGGTGTCACGACACCCTCCGGGACCGTTGCGACAAGCCGCTCGGCCACGCCGAGACGGGCGACGACATCCACCAGAACGGGGCGCATCAGTGGGGCTCGCGGGATTACCCCGTGCCGCTCTGGCGCTCACGTCCCGTCCCGGCCAAGGAGATGACGCGGGAGCCGATCCTGTGACCGCACCACGAACCGAAGCCGGTAGGCAGGCGTTCTACACCGATTGGGACCACGTGGACCATTTCCGGGTCGGTCGGGCTGTCCGAACTGCCATTCTCGCCATCGAAGCGGAGGCCATGCCAACCGTAGATCAGTTGGCTCGGGCCATCCTAGTCGCCGCTCTGGAGTACGACCGACGTCCGACCAATGATGGGTTCGAGTGGTACGGCTCGGCTGATGAAATGGCCGAAGGTATCCTGTCCGCACTCAGGGAGCCGATCCTGTGACACGCGAGGTTCCGGGCGGCATCATCATCGAGACGGAGCTACCGCAACAGTGCGACCTCTGCGGCGTGATCGCGGAACTCCGCCCCTACGGGCCGAACGGCGAGGCTGTCTGCTTCGACTGCGGGATGATCCA
>JAYWFP010000351.1:0-2865 GCA_043778745.1 Chloroflexota bacterium | reverse complement strand
AAGCGGACCCCGACTTCCGGCTCATCGGGTTCTACGCGGGCGCTGCGATGTGGCTCACCGATGCGGTGTTCGGGTACCTGATCTGGCGCGTGGGTACGTTGGCCCGATGGGTCGGACTCGCCCTGGCCGTCGGGTCCCTGTTTGCATTCACCGGCATGGATCGCCTTGAACTCGTCCGGGGCGACCTTGCCTGGTTCTGGACACCGGCAGCCCTGATTGGGATCGGCGTTAATGGGCTTGCCTGGATCGCTCTCGGCATCGCCCTTGCCACGCGGAGGCGCGCCGCTGTGGTGCCGGAGTCTGTGGCCTCCGGGTCCTTGGCCTCCGAGTCTCTGGCGGTGGTGGACTCGACCCTGGCCGGCGTGGCCCCGGTGGATGGACAGCCAGTCATCGTGGAGCGATAGGGTGCGCCTGTAGCTCGGACCCGCGGCCTCGCAGTGCCGCGGCCTCGCGCTCGGACCTCCCGAGGCCTCGCGCTCCCGCGCTTGGTCCCGCGGCGGCGGTAGCTCGGACCCGCGGCGGCCGCGCTCGGACGCGCAGTCCCGCGGCCTCGCGCTCGGACATCCATACGCCCCACGTAAGAATCGTTCCGGGACCCGAACGACCGTCCGTTCGTCGAACTAATACGTGCGATGGATGAGTGGCGTCGTTTGGTGCCGAATCGGGACCCTCAAGGCGAACGAGGGCCCAGATTCGACGTTCGAGGGGCCGGTTTGCGTCAACTTCTTACGCCGGGGGTATGGCGAAGTCGTCCTCATACTTCGCAGGTATGAAATGGGCACGGACCCCGCCAGACCGGTGGGCCAGACCTGTGGCCAGACCTGTGGGCCAGACCTGTGGCCAGACCTGTGGCCAGACCTGTGGACCAGCTCGTGCGTGGTTCGATGCCGCGCCATAGCCCCCCGAGCCAGGCTCGACGGCGCGCATCGATGACCTTCGCGCCGAAAGGCGTAGGATGCCCGGCAGATACCCCAGTCGAACTGCGCGGGAGAGATCGCCGGGACGCAGCAGGGCCGCGGAGCGCCGAGCTTTGCGAGCCTGTCACGCGACCGGCGGCGCCGACGGAGCAACGGTCCGGAACCTCTCAGGCACCAGGGACCGCGCAGGGATGGGGACGCTGGAGAGCGCCAGGCTGAGCATCGAGCTCGAAACGGCGCGCCGACGGAGGAACTCGCGGGCGCACACGCGCGACGGGGACGCTCTCAGGCACCAGGACAGCGGGGCACCGAGGAGTGCTTCGCCGATGTCCGCCACACCGAACGAGCTGGAGTTCGTCAACCGACACGTCGGGCCGGACGAAGCCGATGTCGCCGAGATGCTCCGGACGATCGGGCACGCAACCCTCGATGACCTGATTCGCGCCACGATCCCGGCCGCGATCCTTCGCAATCAGAACCTCAACCTGCCGGCCGCGAGGACGGAGGCCCAGGCACTCGACGACCTGCGGGCCATGGCCGGCGCCAACACGCCGCTCCGGTCGATGATCGGGATGGGCTACCACGACACGATCATGCCGCCGGTGATCCAGCGGAACGTGCTGGAGAATCCCGCCTGGTACACGGCGTATACCCCGTACCAGCCCGAGATCGCGCAGGGTCGACTCGAGGCGCTGATCAATTTCCAGACCGCGATCTGCGACCTGACGGGCATGGAGATCGCCAACGCATCGCTGCTCGACGAGGGCACCGCCGCGGCCGAGGCCATCACCTTCGCCCACGCCGTGTCCACGGTGATCGACGGCAACCTCGTGCTCGTTGACGCCGATACCCACCCTCAGACCATCGCCGTCATCCGGACGCGCGCCGAGCCCCTGGAGATCGCAGTGGTGGTGGGGCCTCCGGCTGAATTGCTCGCTCGGGCGGCCGTGCCGCGGGACGGTGAGCGGCCGTACGCGATGCTCCTGTCGAACCCGGGTTCGTCCGGGCTCGTCCGTTCGCTGCGCGCGGACATCGAGTCGGCCCATGCTTCGAAGGTCCTCGTGATCGTGGCGACCGACCCGCTCGCGGCCGTGCTCCTCGAGAGCCCCGGCGCTCAGGGGGCTGACGTCGTCGTCGGGACCAGCCAGCGATTCGGGGTCCCGATGGGCAACGGCGGTCCACACGCCGCCTTCATGGCAACGCGTTCCGCGTTCAAGCGGGCCCTGCCGGGGCGGCTTGTCGGCGTGTCGATTGATGCGGATGGCGCGCCGGCCTACCGGCTGACCCTCCAGACTCGCGAGCAGCACATCCGACGCGAGAAGGCGACCTCGAACATCTGCACCGCCCAGGTCCTTCTGGCGGTGATTGCCAGCATGTTTGCCGTCTGGCACGGACCCGACGGCCTTCGATCGTTGGCCGAGAGAGTGCACGCCCGCGCCTCCGCCCTTGCCACCGGACTTCGGCAGGTACCGGGCGTGTCCCTGCGGCACGAGCGCTTCTTCGATGCCATCGCGGTCGAGACCGGGACTGCGGCCCACGCCGATGCCCTGATCAGGGCCGCCGCCGAGGCCGGTTTCGAACTCAGGCGTCTCGACGCCACCGGAATCGGGTTGGCCTGCGACGAGACAACCACGGAGGCCGACATCGCGACCGTCCTCGAGGCGCTTGGGGGGGCCGCATCAGCCGCCGGGCTCGCCGCCCGGATCGCCGCCGCGCCAGCTGCCGGGATCGCCGCGCCAGCTGCCGGGATCGCCGCCGTGACCACGGAGCCCGCCCCCGTGACTGCGCAGGCTGCGGCCTCCTTGCCCGCAGAGAATCGCCGGACCGATCCGATCCTGACGCACCCGGTCTTCTCGCTGTACCGCTCCGAGACTGAGATGCTCCGCTACATCTTCCGACTGGCCGACAAGGACGTGACCCTGACCCGGTCCATGATCCCGCTCGGCAG
>JAYWFP010000350.1:0-2870 GCA_043778745.1 Chloroflexota bacterium | reverse complement strand
CGGTGGATCTCGTTCTTTCCCCAGGCCGACCATCAAGTCGCCCTGGAACTCGTGGAGGTCCGCACTCTATTTCGAGCGTCACCTACCTCCGCTACCGCGTGGCGCGCTAGCCGGCTCGTCTGCCGGGCTGGCGAACGCCGCTGCCGCGTGCGAGTGGAACGGTTCGCTATACGACGCCTCCTGTTCGGACCAGAAGCGCGCGTAGGCCGGATACCGCACGATCTGCCGTCTGTAGAAGTCATCCTCGCCTGCCCAGTATTCCGTCGGGATCGACCCATCCCCGTACAGCTGGTTGGTGTACTCCCACGAATCAATCTGCAGGGCGATGTGGGTGCTGCATCTAAGCCACTCAACGTCGTTCAAGGCCTCGGGTGTCGCCAGTCCGATGGTCATGATCCTCGCTAGGTCCGCATTGTCGATCAACAGCTCCCACGGGCGATGCCCGAGCATGAGCGCGTTGTAGTGCGCCTGGCTGCGCAGGAGCTGCGTGTTATGGCGGGCCTGCTCCCGCTGTCCCCGCAGCTGCCGGTAGATGGCGATGAACGTGACCGCCAGGACGATGCCACTCAGCGCCGTCCAGAACCACTCCGAGCCCGGTCCGATGAACGACATCCCGTCCGTATTGATGAGCGTCACGTCTGCACCCTCAGTCCTGCTGCCATGATGGGCGGACTATGGGCGCTACGGAGGCCGTGGACAAGAGTGAGCGACCCGTTTGGCGGGCCTGGACGAACTCCGAGATGGAGCGAGCGGTCCGTGACCGCTTCCGGGCCGATCGATGAAGAAAGCCGCCGCAGAGGGCGTCTATCTCCGCATGCTCGAAGCCGTGGGCGCCCGCGTGGGCGACATCGGTCCAGGCATCATCGCGGCCCACTGGCCGTTCGTTGGGTCGGACTATCAAGGCCTGGTGGTCGTGGGGCAAGCCCTCCAGGGCTGGGACGCACAAGAGACGCCAGCGCGCTGGACCGCTGCGGAAGCGACGACGGCGGAGGGTCGACAGAATCTCCTGAACGGGACCCGGGAGTGGGCCCGTGCCCGTCCCGAACCGCTATGGGAGGTCGTCCGCTGGGGCCATCGATCGGGTTCACCCTTCTGGTCGGTGTCCCGCCGGCTCGTTCCCGTGCTTGAACCCGAAGCAGACGGCGTCTGGTACAGCCGATACGCGTGGTGGAACGTCTACCCGCTCGGATGGGACGACCCAGATAGGGGACCTGACGGCGCGTTGAAGGAGGTACAGACGCCGCTCGTCGGTGAGCTCTTCTGGGCCGTGATGGATGACATCGGCGCTCGAAGGATCGTTCTGGTCGCCGGCAAGGATTGGTGGCCGGAGGTTCGCGGACTTCTCGACCTTGCTGACCTTCGCGAAGGGGAGCGCCCGGTGCTCGCCGCGGGTCGGAGCCATGGTCGGCAAGTCGTCGCCACCTACCATCCCCGGGGTGCCCGTCAGCAGGGAATCCGTGACGAGCAACTTGTCGAGGCGATCGCGAACGCCTTCGCCAAGATTGGAATGGAGGAGACATGACGCGAGGGACGGACAGCGCGGGGCATCGATATGAGGAGTTCGACATGTCGGACCAAGAGCAGGTCCGTGTGACGTACATCCCTCACCAAGACTGGGCGAGTGGGCCGACGATCCGGATTCAGAAGCGCGCCCACGACGGTCGCGTCGTGCGCGGCCCCGAGTTCCCTGCCTCTAAGGCCGAGGACCTCATCCGGGCGATTCGCGACGTGCTTGAGCAGTAGACGCACGGCGGGACTCAACAGGTAGTTGAGTGGCGCAGGAGGCCTCGTTTAGCCGGGCTCCAGACTCGGGACGACGAGCCAGCCGGCAGCGCGTCCTGCGTAGATGAGCTCGACAGTAGTGAGGCCGGACCGCGCACGCAGGTCGGCAAGGTGGCGCTTCGCGGTGCTCGGCCGAATGCCCACCAGCGCGGCCGCGTCGAGGACCGACCCACCGGCGGCGACGTAGGCAGCGAGGACGTCCATCTGGCGCTGCGTCGCACGCCGCGAGAGTGCGCCGCGCAAGTACCCGTCTCTCATGCGCTTCGTTCCGTCGCCGGGAGGGACACCCTCGGCGTGCGGTTGATCATCAGGAAGCGCAGCGATTGCTGAGTTAAGGAGGCGCTAGCCCTCTCGCCCCGACCACTCTGAGGCACTTCTGTGCGGAACTCCCCTGTGAACAAAGGTCCGAGCCCGCGTTCCTCAGAGCGGGTCGCGGCCCGGGTCCGGATCGGCGTCTGCCCCGGCGAGGGCGGACACGACCCGGGTGAGGGTCCCGGCGCCGATGGCCATCTCGACGAGCAGCCCCTCGACGACCTGCTCGTAAAGTGTCGTCATTCGAGATCTCCCTGGCTATGGTTCAGACGGGGACGGAGTCGAGCGGGTCGACATCCACCTGCGGATGTCTGGAAGGTGCTACTTCCAGACATCCGCCATCCAGTCGTCGACAGCTGCGAGGAACGCATCTGGGTCCTCGTATTGGGGGATATGGCCGACGCCCGCGATCTCGACGTACCGCGCGCCGGGGACCGCCTCGGCCACTGCCCTGTTCCAGACCGGGCCGCAGATGAAGTCGTGCTCGCCTGCGATGACGAGCGTCGGACATCGGACGCGTGCAGCGAGATCGCGGTAGTCACCCGCCTCCCAGCGCGCGTCCCAGATGACCGACACGTCCACGTTCCAGCGGACCTCCCGCCTGAGTCGCTCGATGTGCCTCCGGCTCGCCGCCGACTCCGGCTCACCGAAGTAAAGCGGCCAGCACGGAGCGAACGTGTCGACCATCTCCTGCTCGGTCGGTGACGTGAGCGCGAAGGTTCGAGCCAGGGCGTCCGTCGCATCACCGAACCACGGCCGGTCGAGAAGCCGACCGA
>JAYWFP010000349.1:0-2882 GCA_043778745.1 Chloroflexota bacterium | reverse complement strand
GTGAGGCCAGGGAGCTCGACGTACTCGGCGTCCAGGGTCACCACCGCGACGCCGAGGGCGATGGCCGTCGCCGCAATCCAGGAGTCGTTGACGGGCATTCGAAGGCCGCGAGCTCGGAGTTCGACGCGCAGGCGCGCCCATGCGGCGGCGACGCTCTCGTCGACGGGGATCGGGTCCAGCGCGAGGGCCGCCGTCAACGTCCCGAGCCGGCGATCGCGTGCTGCCACGTCGGGCGCCGAGAGCACGCCCGCCCGCAGCTCGCCAATCGTGATGACCGAGACAGCCAGACGATCCGGCAGAGCCTCGATTCGCAATGGCCGGCCGGTCTCATGCGCGATGAACAGGCTGGTGTCCGCGATGGCGTCGGTCATCGATCGGGCAGCTCGTCCGTGAGGTCCGGAGCGAGGTCGCGCAGCTCGGAACTCAGTGCGGGATCCGCCTGGGCGTCCACGAACTGGCCGACGAAGGCCTCGCGGCTCACCCAGCGTGGGCGTACGCCGAGCTCGTCGCGGCCGCCGACGTCGTTCCTGGGCTGGTCCGCGACGGAGGCCGGCGCCTCGCGCGCCACAGGCGCCTCCGGCGCCTCACGCGCCCCACGCCCGGCCAGGACTTCCGCGATCCCGTCCCGGATGAGGCGGGCCTCGCTCCGGCCCTGCTCGCGAGCCGCGGCCGCGAGCGCCGCCTTCTGATCGGTGGTGAGGTAGACCGTGGTCTTTTCCATGCCACCGACGGTACCATACATGGGTGGCACTACGTGGGTCGTGGTACGCGGCCGACCCGGATGCGAGACGGTCCTCGGTACCCCGTCGGCTTGCCACCCGTGTCCGGCTCAGCCGCTGTCGGCCGGGAGGAGGCGGAACGGACGTCCGCCCGGGCCGTTGACCGCACGGAAGTGGCGCTCGTCGAGGGTCAGGAGATCGAGGGTGGCGTGGCGCTCTGCGAGAACCATGAGCGATGCGTCGGCGAGCCCGAGCCGGAGATCGCGGTATCTGAGGATGATCTCCGAGGCACGGGCGATGTCGCCAGCGTCCATCGGCTCGAGGCGGTACGCGCCAGCGGCGACCTGGTCGAGCAGCGCGAGCGCCGCCGCCTCGGAGACCTTGGTCGAGATGAGGTAGTCCAACTCCGCGAGCACAAACGGGGACAGGAGGAGGGGACCGCTGGCCGCCCGGAGCGCCGCTGCTGCTTCGGCGTGCTGGCGCTGGCTGCCGTCGATCGCGGCGAGCAGGCCACTCGTGTCGAGGATGATCACTCCCCGAACCCGTCGAGCTCCTCCTCGACCCGCGACGCAAGGTACGGCTGGCCGCTCTCGAACAGGGGCAGGCGCGCTTCGGCGGCGCGGAGCCGACCGGTGACCAGGTCGACGCCTTCGCGGATCAGCTCGGCCTCACTCCGGCCCTCGGCCTTGGCGGACCGTTCGAGGGCGCGCTTCTGGTGCTCGGTTAGATAGACCGTCGTTCGCTCCATGCCATACACGGTACCATATGGTACCTTCGCGGTTGATCTGAGCGTTGACAGCACCACTTGGGGGCACACGTCGATTTCGATCGTGGGATTGTGGTCCGGACACGAGCAGGGGAGGAGTCCGTGCGAGCGCGAACCAAGGCCGAACAGGTCGCCGCCATCCGAGCCGATCAGGAATCCTGGCGAGCCTTTACCGCCGGCCGCAGTGATGAGTGACGTGAACGAGCAGGCCATGGACGGCGACACGCGAATCGATCGCTGGCTGTGCGCGGTGCGCCTCGTCAAGACCCGGCCCTTGGCAACCCAGCTGTGCGAAGCCGGGCACCTCCGCGTCAACGGCAACTCGGCAAAGGCGTCCACCAAGGTCCGCGCAGGCGACGTGGTCCATGCGCTGATCGCCGAACGTGAGCGGATCGTCGAGGTGGTGCGGCCGATCGAAAACCGCGTCGGCGCGCCGGTCGCCGCCACCTGCTACATCGACAACAGTCCACCGGCGGTCATCCGCGAGTCTGACCCCGGCATCAAAGTTGTCCGCGGGGAGGGTCGACCGAACAAGCGTCTTCGCCGCGAGCTCGATCGGATCCGGCGGCCCGGACGGAGCTGATCGCGTTTGGCGGCGCCCCGTCGAGGGCCGCGCCGACCGTCAGGGCAATTGGGCGCGGCCACCTCGCCCGAGGTGACCGCGCCTGGCCTGCGGGATACCGGTTCCCGAGGCGGGAGGAACTATCCGATCGGCATCAGCGTGACGAAACGAAGATGTCGCCGTTTCGCCCGAAGTGCAGCCGTCGTCCGTCCCACGACAGGGACGATCGGGTCTCGTTGCCGGCCGTATTCACGTTCGGCCCGAGGTTGACTGGCGCCGACCACGGATCGGCCGTGCTCGCCCGCATCGAGGTGTAGATGTCCTGCCCGCCGAACGAGCCCACCCCGCCGCGATTCGAGTTGAAGACGATCTCGAGGCCGTCCTTGCGGACGTTGGGCATGAAATCGTGGGCCGACGTGTTGAGCTCCGCCACGAGCGTCGGCGGGCCGAAGCTCCCATCGGATCCGCGTCGGCTCATGTAGATGTTCTGGTCCCCACCGACGTTGAAACCGTCACTGGAGAAGAACAGGAACATACCCTCGTCCGTCTCGACGAGCGACGGTCCGAACTCACCGCCCGGGAAGTTCGGCCCTGAACCGTCGGCGGCGCAGCCGAGATTCTCGACCGACCAGCCATGAGCCGGGTTGTCGCGGCCGAGGTAGATGTCGCCGCCACCGCACCCGCCGGGTCGTGTAGAAACAAAGAGCAGTGACTTGCCCCGGAGCGGCGTCGGGCAGTAGTCGGCAAAGGGCGAGTTCACTGGCTCGCCAAGGTTCTCGGCTGCGCCCCACGCTGCGTCGATCGAGTCTCGATGGAAGACCCAGATGTCGTTCGG
>JAYWFP010000348.1:0-6952 GCA_043778745.1 Chloroflexota bacterium | reverse complement strand
GACACGGCTGCGATGGCGAACCCGACGATGTACCAGATCCCGGTCAACCGATCCTCACTCCAAACGGCGCCGGTCACGGGCGACGCTCGCTTCTGGGCAGCAACGTCCTTGGGCGGGACGACCCTCGGAAGGCCTGTCCCTACGGGCGCACTCGCACGCCCGCCGCCCGTCGGCATTCTATCAGGGGCACCCGGTCCGGCAGGCGGCCCGGACGGCGTCGCCGCGAGGGGCAGTCGGAGGGTCGAAGGGCGGCCTGCACCGAGCGCGCGTGCAAGATCACAGACCGCCCTTCGTCGCACACCCCGGTGAGGGGGTGGGACCCGAAATGTCGCGGCTCGGCTTGGGCGGACGCAATAGGTAACGTTACCTAGTGCCCTGATCCCCAGGGACGTTGTTGACAGGGACGTCCCGGGAGGCGAGGCGATCGACGTGGTTCATCAAACCGAGCCCGTCGACGCTCGCCCGGCTGAGTCGTTCCAATCGGATCCGGAATCGGGCGCGTTCCCGCGCTCACGGTCGGCTCATGCGGAACGCGAGGCCCCGCAGCGGCGGAGTTGACGGCAGGCTCCGCCCGAACAACTGGACGGCGAACCGACCGGTCGCCGAGGGATCCAGGAGCCGGATCATCGCGGAGCGGGCCTCCAGGTACGCACCCATGTCGACGGATGGATCCGTCTGGAGCCCCACCAGGAGATCGCCGGTGCCGAGACCGGTCAGGAACTCCGCCTGCGTCGTGGTGCCGATATGGGTCAGGCCGGCAGTCGCGGCCGCCCGCTCAACGGCCGTCAGGTCGACGTGAGCGGTCAGGTCCTGGCGGCCGACGTTCCGGAATGGATCGTCGTGGACGCGATGGCGTGTATAGGCGCGCAGGAGGGTTCCGCGCTCCGGCGCGTAGAGGGCAGCCGCCGGGTGGCCGTAGTCGATGAGGATCATCAGTCCGCGCTCGAGCCCGGCGGCTGCCTCCGCGATCCAGGCGTCGAGCTGGAGGCACACCTCGACCAGCTGGCCCGGCGCGAGCGTGACGCGGTCGTCGGCGAGTCGCGCTGCCAGCCCGGGCGTCGATGGCTGACCTTCGATCGGGTTGAAGCCGGCCGTCGAACTGTTGGTGACGAAGACTTCGCGGATCGTGCCGTCGCCCGCACCAACGACCCGGTGGACCGGTAGCGCATCCATGACTTCATTCGCAACGACGGCACCGACGACGGGTCGATCGTCGTCGCGCTCGAACACGTCGGCAGCGCCAACCGCCGAGAGGCTGGCGAGGACCTGGCGCTCGCGGTCCGGCGCCCGCTCGGCGATCCGGTATCGGATCACGCCACGCAGGCCCGAGCCACTCCGGGCGAGACCGCCCACGATGCCCGCAGCGAGGGCGCCAGTCCCGGCCCCGTACTCTCGAACCGTGAACTCGGGTGGGCGTCCGAGGCGCTCCCAGGTCGCCTCGAGCTGACGCGCCACGGCCCAGCCGAAGATCGGGTGGGACTCCGGGGCGGTCAGGAAGTCCGCTGCCCGCCCGGGGCCACGGCTCCCTGAGGCGTAGTAGCCGTGAACTGCCTGATACAGGGCGAGCTCCATGAACCGGGCAAACGTCATCGGGCCGGAAGCCTCGATCTCATCGTGGATCAGCGCAACGAGCGCCGGGTCATCGCCGGGCTCGGGTTGAGGGACGAGGTCGCCGGCCCACCGCAGGCCGAGGTCGCCCGCCCGCCGGAGGCCGACCGTCGGTTCGTCGGTCATGGGTGAAGCCGCCGCGGACCGAGTGCGAGGCGAAGCCCGGGCCCAACGAGCGTGTGCCCGCCGAGCAGGATCGGGACCCTCGCTCGCGCCGCCGACGCGGTCAACGCCCGGAGCCACGGGTCGCGTATGTGATCGGGGAGCAGCAGATCGCTCGCGAACCGGTCCTCGGCCTCGGGCCACGCTGACTCCGCTCGCCCGAAGTGATGGGCCATCAGGACACGCGAGTCCACCGCGGCCGCGTCCGCGAGCTGCTCAATGACCGTGCCGAGGGCGCCGGGCCCATTCCGGTCCAGAAGCAGCCCGAGGGCCGACCGAGTTGGGCGCTGGCCCGGCAGCGCCGTCTTCATCCCTCGTTCCTCGATCAGGACTCGTGTCCGACTCGCGGTGTTCCGCTCGACCCATCGCAGGGTCGTGCTCGACGTGCGGCCGGCAACGAGGAACTCCCTGGCCGGGTCAGCGGCTACAGCGCGGGCACGCTCCAGGACCGAATCGACACGATCTCCGGTCTTCTGATCGTCGCTGGTCGCAGGTCGGTCGGCTTTCGACCCGACGAGGACCACGTCGAGCGGCGAATCGAGGTCGACCTGGAGGCGCCACCGGTCGCGAAGATCCCGGACCTCGATGCCCTGGTCGACGGCCCATCGCGGGACGGCGTTGTCGGCGGCCAGGTCCGGAAGGCCCGCGAGGTCGATGCCGGCCGGGATGGCAAGAATGTCCGCCGAGAAACGGTTGTTGGCCAGCAGGGCAAGGGGATTGCCGGTCGCGCTGCGGCCGGCCACAACTCGCGCGGCCGCGGCTACTGATCCCCCGGCCGCGCCTACTGATCCCCCGGCCGCGGCTACTGATCCCCCGGACGCCGCGACGGATCCCCCGGCCGCGGCTACTGACCCCTTGGCCGCGCCTACTGATCCCCCCGCCGCGGCTACGAATATTGCCCGATCCGGCTGTCGCGCCAGCGGGATACTGCCCGAGCCCATGACCACGAGTCCCGCTCCATCGTTCGTCCGGGCCAGACCATGATCCCGAGCGAGGCCGCGGAGCCGCTCGCCGAAGGTCGGGTCGTCACGTCGCATTTCGATGACCTCGACCGTTGCGCCGAGCGCCGCGAAGCCGCGCGCCTGCCGATCGGCATTGCGCCGCCGGTCCTCGGCGAACGCACGTTCCAGCGGGCCGGCATTCGGTTCGGGCACGGCATGGAGGATGATGGCAACGACCCGGCTCATCGGGCGAGTCTAGCGAGGAGGCGAACGTGCCCATGCGCCGCGTTCGGGCGTACGTCGGGCTCGGGGCGAACCTGGGTGACGCCAGGGCGACGCTCACATCGGCGGTCCACGCCCTCGGCGCCCTCCCGACTGTCCGCGTCCGGGGCGTTTCCCGGCTGTACGGGACCCGACCCGTTGGTGTCGTGGATCAGCCGGACTTCATGAACGCCGTCGTGGCCCTCGACGTTCCGGCGGGTCCGGACCCGGCAACCGGCGCGATCGCCCTGCTGATCGCCCTCAAGGGCATCGAGCGTGGGTTCGGCCGCCGGGACCGGGAACGTTGGGGGCCGCGGGAACTGGACCTTGACCTCCTCATCTTCGGACGGTCGAGCCTGGCCATCGATCGTCCGCCGGATGGTGGGTCGCTGGACCCGGGCAACGCAGGCCGACTGCTCGTGGTCCCGCATCGGGATGCCGCGGAGCGCCTTTTCGTGCTCGCCCCGCTGAGCGATCTCGCATCGCGCCTCGTCCCGCCGGGATGGCATCGAACGGTCGAGACCGTATGTCGGGCGCGGGCGCTGGACGAAGGACCTGCCGCCGTGCGCGCCTTGGCGCACTGGGACGGCGGAACTTGGGTGGCAGCCAGCCAGCCCGGATCCTGAACGGTGGCGCGCTCTCAGGCGCGCAGGCGCCTCGGCTTGATCGAGGTTTCCTCGACGTCGTTGCCGGACCTGGTCACTCGGAAGGCACGAGATTCGGGCATCACGGCGACGACTTCCGCGAGCTGATCGCCGCTGAACAGCAGACCGACGCCGTCATCCGCCGCGTAGCCGTCGGCCAGTGTCCCGGCACCAACGAGTTCGTGATAGCGCGGACGGCGGAGCGATTCGCTGTCGTAGTGCGGGCAGAAGCTGCCGGCTAGGAACCCGAGTCCGTCGTTGAGCTCCCCGAGCGTCGGACCGAACGAGTCGGTCGTACCGCCCTCGAACCAGCACACCGCCCCGGCCGAGGGTCCAGCGAGGATCACGCCCGACTCCCACGCCCGACGCAGCGCCACGTCGACGCCTTGCGTTCGCCAGATCGCGAGCATGTTCGCGGTGTTGCCGCCGCCGACATAGATGAGGTCGGCCGCGGTCAGGAGCCCCTCGATGTCGGCGATCCGGCGGTCGAACAGGCCGAGGTGCATTGCTTCTGCACGGCGAGCGAACCAGCCATAGAACGAGGCCGTGTACGCTGAGTCGTCGCCACTGGCGGTGCCGAGAAAGCAGACCCGCGGCCGGCTCTGACCGGTGAGATCCAGCAGGTACTGATGGAGCGGGCCATCGGTTGAGCTGGGCTGGAGCGAGGCGCCACCCAGGGCGACGATGCGCCGTTCCGAGCTCGACATTCGGTGCCCTCCGCGCCCTACAGCCGGACGCTCGGGGGACGCTCGCGATCGAACATGTGCACGGTATCCACGAAGCGGACCGTCTTGGTCTGATAGGCCATCACCAGGGAGTGGGTCCGTGCTCCGCCCCCGAAGAAGCGCACGCCTTCGAGGAGATCGCCACTCGTGACGCCCGTGGCCGCGAACACGAGGTTGTCGCCAGACGCGAGGTCCTCGGTTCGGTAGACGCGCGTCTCGTCTCCGTGGCCCATCTTCTTGCCCCGCTCGCGTTCCTCCTCGTTTCGATATCGGAAGCGGGCCTGGATCTCGCCTCCAAGGCAGCGCAGCGCCGCGGCGGTAATGACGCCCTCGGGAGCACCACCGAGACCCATGACCGCGTGGACGCCCGTTCCCGAGACGGCACAGCTGATCGCAGCCGACAGGTCACCGTCACCGATGAGCTTGATACGGGCACCGGTTGCCCGGACCTCGGCAATCAGCGCGTCGTGGCGAGGACGCTCGAGGATGATGATCGTGATGTCGCCCGGCTTGCGCCGCAGCGCCTCGGCGATCCGATGGACGTTCTCGGTGGCCGACAGCGTGATATCCACGTGCCCTGCGGCCAATGGCCCGACGCACAGCTTTTCCAGGTACGTATCCGGGGCATGGACCAGCCCTCCGCGCTCCGACGCAGCCAGGACCGTGATCGCATTGGCCGAACCGGTCGCCACGAGGTTGGTGCCCTCGAGTGGATCGACCGCGATGTCGATCTCGGGCACATTCCCGCCCGGGTCCGCCGAGCCGACCCGCTCCCCGATATAGAGCATCGGCGCGTCGTCCCGCTCGCCTTCGCCGATGACGATGGTGCCGGCCATCCGGATCTCGTCCATCGCCGCGCGCATTGCCTCCGTCGCGAGGCGGTCGGCTTCGTCACGCTGCCCACGGCCCATCAACCGCGACGATGCGATCGCGGCCGCCTCGGTCACGCGAACCATCTCGAGTGCGAGGAGTTGTTCCATGTGATTCCCCCTGCAATTCGCCGTGCGGTGTCGGACTAGTGACGGAAGTGGCGGCGCCCGGTGAAGACCATGGCCAGATGGTGACGGTCCGCGACCTCGATGGCCATTTCGTCCCGAATTGACCCACCGGGTTGGATGATGGCGATCACCCCGGCCTGAGCCGCGATCTGGATGCCGTCCGGGAATGGGAAGTAGGCGTCGCTGGCCATGACGCTCAGCCTGGCGCGATCACCCGCCCGGCGAAGGGCGATCTCCACCGATACCTGGCGACTAGCCTGGGCCGCGCCGATGCCGACGCTCGCACCGTTCTTGGCTAGAACGATGGCGTTAGACCGGACGTGGCGAACCGCTCGCCAGGCAAACAGCAGGTCCGTCAGTTCCTCGAGTGTCGGGCGGCGCTTGGTGACCACCTGGAGCTGGCCGCGATCAAGGTCGAGGGTATCGAGGGTTTCCACAAGCAGGCCGCCGCCGATGCGCTTGAAATCGAGATTGGCAATTCCGTAGTCGCGCATCCCGTCGGCCGGGTTGGGCGGGACCGCCAGGATCTCGAGGCCGTGCTTTTGGCGCAGGATCCCGAGCGCCGCGCGATCAAAACTGGGGGCGACGACCGCCTCGTACGAGTTCTGTGCAATCGCCCGCGCGGTCGCTCCATCGAGCTCGCGATTGACCCCGACGATCCCGCCGAACGATGCGACCGGATCCGTCTCCAGGGCTTTTCGGTAGGCATCGACGAGCTCGTCGGACGAGGCGATCCCCACCGGATCCGTGTGCTTGGCAATGACGACGGTTGGTCCCGTGTAATCGCTTGCCGTCCGGTAGGCGGCATCGATATCGAGAAGGTTGTTGAACGACGGGCGGTCCCCATGCAGCTGGGTGCTGTCCGCCAGGGTCCCCGATCGGTGGGTGGTCTCGCGGTAGAAGGCCGCCGACTGGTGTGGATTTTCGCCATGGCGAAGATCCGTGACTTTCTCGAGGACCATCGCGAGCCGCTTCGGGAATGTCGTGCCTGAGACCTGGTTGAGGTAGGCGGCAATCTCGGCGTGGTAGGCCGCCACGGTGCCGAAGGCCTCGGCCGCCAGCTGGGATCGGAACTCGGGGCTGACGAGGCCGCGCTCCCGGAGCTCCGCGATCACCTGCGGGTAATGCTCCGGACTGGACACCGCGGTCACGCCTGCGGCATTCCGGGCCGCCGCGCCGAGGAGCGCGGCACCACCCACGTCGATCATCTCGCTCGCCCGCTCGAGGCCGACGAGGCTGCGCCCGATCTCGGCCCCAAAGGACTTCACGTTCACCACGACGATGTCGATGGCCGAGATGCCCTGCTCAACCAGCTCGGCGAGCTGCTCCGGCTTGTCCCGCCGGGCAAGGATGCCGGCATAGACCGCGGGATGGAAGGTCTTGACCTGACCGCCGAGCATGGCTGCCACCCCGGTCAGGTCGGCGATCGAGGCGACCTCGACGCCGTCCGCCGCGAGGTGCTCCCGCGTTCCGTCGGTCGCGAACACCTCGACCCCGAGGGACTGGAGGTCACGGGCGAAGGTGGTGATGCCGTCGCGCGTCGCGACCGAAAGCAGGGCTCGCAAGCGTCCTCCTGTAGCTGCCTTCCGCGGGGCGCGCGTCCGTGCCCGAGT
>JAYWFP010000347.1:0-6969 GCA_043778745.1 Chloroflexota bacterium | reverse complement strand
TTGCGCTCAAGTACATGACCCCGGTGGCCTTCATGTCGGATGCATTTCTGGCCAACGGCGCCGAGCCGTGGATGATCCCGGACCCGAGCACGCTCCCGGACATCTCGGTCCCGAATCGGACCGAGAAGGCGGGCTTCTACCCGTACATGCGGGATCCGGAGACCCTTGCCCGCCCATGGGCCGTTCCCGGAACTCCCGGTCTCGAACACCGGATCGGCGGTCTCGAGAAGAACGACATCCTCGGCAACGTGAGCTACGACCCGGACAACCATCATCGAATGCAGGTCCTGCGCCAGGAGAAGGTCGCGGGGATCGCGCGTGATATCCCGCCGCTCGACGTGTACGGCGCCGATGAAGGCGATCTGCTGATCCTCGGCTGGGGCTCCACGTACGGCGCCATTCGCAGTGCCGTCGAGCGCATGCGCGGACGGGGCCTCTTGGTGAGTCATGCGCATATCCGCCATCTGAACCCATTCCCGGCCAATACCGGCGATGTCCTTCGAGCCTTCCGCCGCGTCCTGATCCCCGAGGTCAACCTCGGCCAGCTGTCGATGCTCATCAGGGCTCGTTACCTGATCGATGCGGTGGGCTACAACCGAGCGCGCGGGAAGCCGTTCCGGATCGTCGAGATCGAACAGGAAGCGGAGCGCCTGCTGAGCGAACTCAAGGAGTCCGTCGCATGACCGACACCGTGACCGGCGACTCGCCGCTCGAGCTGCCGCTGCTGACGAGGAAGGACTTCGTTTCCGACCAGGAGGTCCGCTGGTGCCCGGGCTGCGGGGACTACTCGATCCTGGCCCAGACCCAGAAGGTGATGCCCGAGTTCGGCTACGCGAAGGAGAACATCGTCTTCATCTCCGGGATCGGGTGTTCCGGCCGTCTCCCCTATTACATGAACACGTATGGGTTCCATACGATCCATGGTCGGGCGCCCGCGATCGCGACCGGCCTGAAGGGTGCGCGTCCGGAGCTCATGGTCTGGGTCATCACCGGCGATGGAGATGCGCTGTCAATCGGTGGCAATCACCTGATCCATTCGATGCGCCGCAACGTCGACATCAACCTGATCATGTTCAACAACCGCATCTACGGGTTGACCAAGGGCCAGGCGAGCCCGACGTCTGAATTCGGCAAGGTCACCAAGTCGACCCCGAACGGCACCATCGACTACCCGCTGAGCCCGCTCGGGATTGCCCTCGCTGCCGAGGCCACCTTCATCGCCCGATCCGTCGATACCCACACCGAGCATCTCCAGACGACCCTCGAGCGGGCCGGGCGCCACCACGGGTCGGTCTTCGTTGAGGTCCTCCAGAACTGCAATATCTTCAATGACGGCGCTCATCGGGAATTCACGGATCGCGAGGTCCGGGACGACCGGATGCTGTTCCTGGAGCATGGCAAGCCGATGATCTTCGGTCGAGAGCGCAATCGCGGCCTCCGACTGAACGGCCATCGCCCCGAGATCGTGACCATCGGCGAAGACGGCATGACCGAGGCCGATATCCTGGTCCACGACGAGGATGACCCGCTCCTGGCCGCGATGCTGTCGACGATCTACTGGCCCGACTTTCCGGTTCCGGTCGGTGTCATTCGTTCCGTCCAGCGGCCTACGCACTCCGAGCTCCTGAACCAGCAGGTCGAGGACGCGATAACGAAGCGTGGACGGGGCAACCTCGCGGATCTGCTCGACAGCGGCGAGACCTGGATCGTGACAGGAGAAGCGTCGTGATCTGCCCGGTCTGCCACTGGCAGAACTTCGCCGGGGAGGACCTGTGCGAGAACTGTGGTGCCGACCTGCGCACGGCAAGCACCCCCGAGCCCGCAACCGGATTTCGCGGTCCCCTGCTGGGGACCAATCTCGATGAGCTCGGTGCACCGCCACCCCGGATGGTCGACGTGGCGATGGATGTGGCCGATCTGATCGCGAAGATGCATCGCGAGGGCATCGACTGCGTCCTCGTCACGGAGGAGGGCGAGCTCGCCGGGATCTTCACGGACCGGGACGCGTTGCTCAAACTGGCCGGTCGTGGCCTCGAGCATCTGCCGGTCGGCCAGTTCATGACCCCGGACCCGGTGGTCCTTCGACATGACGACCCCATCGCGGTGGCAATCCACAAGATGGCGATCGGCGGCTTCCGTCATGTCCCGATCGTTGAGGACGGCAAGCCCATCGGGGTGATCTCGGCGCGGGACATCTTCCGCCACATCGCCGCGCGACTCGGCTGATCGCGAACGCGTCGATGCCCGCCGCGCGACCGTCGATGCCCGCCGCGCGACCGTCGATGCCGGATGACCGTTACCTCGAACGTCTCGCACGCGCCCAGGGTCTCCTTGACGGACGAGGCCTCGGCGCGTTGCTCATCGGCGTCGGAGCCGACCTCCGATACCTCACGGGGTATGAGGCGATGCCGCTCGAGCGGCTGACAATGCTGGTCCTGCCGGCGCACGGTTCGCCGACCCTCGTCGCCCCTCGGCTCGAGGCGATGGCCGCAGAGCAGTGTCCAGCGGCGCGCCTCGGCGGTTTGCCGGTGGTTTCGTGGGGCGAAACGGACGACGCGCACGGGCTCGTTGCGTCGCTGCTTGAAAACGCACACGGCCGCCCGATCGGGGCCGGCGACCACATTCTCGTCAGCGACCGACTCTGGGCGATGCATGTCCTCGGCCTCGAGCGCGTGCTCGGCGGTTCCAGGCTCGGACTCGCGTCCACCGTGCTCCGTGATCTGCGGATGACCAAGGACGCGGACGAGATCGCGCTGATGCGACTTGCGGCTCATGCGGCAGACCGGGTCGTGGCCCAGATCGCGGGTGGGCGACTGGTCGGCAGGTCGGAGGCCGAGGTCAGCCGCGAGGTTCGCGAGCGCCTCCTGGCTGAAGGCCATCAGGTCGCCGAGTTTGCGATCGTCGCCTCTGGCCCGAATTCCGCCTCGCCGCACCACGATGCCGGCGATCGAGTGATTCAGGCAGGTGAACCGATCGTTCTCGACATCGGCGGGGCACTCGACGGCTATTGCTCTGACACCACGCGGACGCTGTGGGTGACCGGCGGCGACGCCGACAAGGGACCCACGCCGGAGTTCCGCACGCTGTTCGACCTGCTCTACGCGGCACAGTCTGCAGCCACCGCGGCCGTTCGGCCCGGGATTGCCTGCGAGCGGATTGATGCGGCCGCCCGCACGATCATCGCGGACGGTGGGCATGGCCCGAACTTCTTCCATCGCGTCGGCCATGGGATCGGCCTCGAGACGCACGAAGACCCATACATGGTCGAGGGCAACGCGGAGCCACTGCTCGAAGGCATGGCGTTCAGCGTGGAGCCGGGCATCTACCTCGCGGGGCGCTACGGATCCCGGATCGAGGACATCGTCATCTGCGGACCGGACGGGCCGGACACCCTGAACGAATCAAGTCGCGACTTGTGGGTCGTTTCCGGCTGAGTCGCTAGCGGGTCAGTCGCCCCCCGTGAGGTGAACCGCCTGGAATTGAGGGGTCTCGCCGGGCAGAACGGCTCCGCCGGGTATCATCGGGACACGGGCAACCGCCCGTGGACGACCTTCGCGAGTTCCCGATGAGCAACATGACCCGGCGCGACGACGCCGCCCAGACACCACGATCCAGCCCCTGGCGAACGTCGTGAATCGGCGTGCGCATCATCCGGCGCGTCGCCACACGCGGGCGCCAAAAGTGGCCGGCGACACGCGGGCCCCGCGCACGACCAGTGATGTCGTCCCGGAGGCCCTGTCTGAATTCGACATGGCGGCAGCGCACCGACCCTCGGTGCCTTTCGTGACCGGCAAGGTCGCGCGCCCAAAGCCACCCGAGCGCGTCGCGATCGAACCCGATGCCGTTCCGCACCATCAGGTCGCGGACGATGCGATCCCGACGGATCATGCCGTGGCCCAGATCGAACCGCCTTCCATTGGCGCATCGCTTGCCGAGCGCCCCACGCCAACCGCGCCAGCCTTGAATGGAGGGTCGGTTCAGCAGCACGCCGGTGAAGCGGAGCATTTCGGTTGCACTGCGCCGCAGCTTCGACGGTTCATCAAGAGCCGCACGTACGTGCCGATGCATGAGCTCCGGCGCCGGTTCGGAATCGAGGGCGGGGACGACGATGTCACGGCGGTCGATGTCGACCGAGAGCATCGCGTCTTCGTGGGCCTCCCGACACGAGAGGGTCGCCTGCTGGGCGAACTGTTCCGAGCGGGCGACGTTGGCTACGAGTTGTCCCTCGATCCGATCTCACCGATCGTTGTCGGGGTGTTTCCGATGCGTCCTGTGGCGCGCGGCTGACCAGCCGCGGATCAGCCTTCCGTTGGGCCGCTCGCCACCGGGGCAAGAGGCGCGTCGCTCTTCGGACGTCGCCGCCGCAGGTCCTTGAGATCGCGCTGATCCAGGCCGGCGAGCCGGATGAGGTCGGCGTTGGCTGTGCGCGTGAGGCGCTCCTGCAACTTGAGGGTGATGAGGTCATTCATCGAGGGCACATCCATCAGGCCTTTGAGCGTCGTCGCTGGAACCTCAAGGAGCTCGGTCGACTCGTCGGCCACGACATTTGCCGTGCGGACGCTTCCGGTTATCGCCGCAATCTCTCCGAAGAAGTCACCCGCGAACATCGCGGATAGCGACCGGTTGTCGCCGCCCTCGGTCGGAACACCGGCCACGACCTTGCCCTCGAGCATGAAGAAGGCGGCGTCGCCGGCGTCGCCCACCCTCACGATCGCCGATCCTGGCTCGGCGCGGCGAACCGTGGCTCCAACCAGGAAGTCGGCGCGACGCGAGGCCGCGAGACCACCAAGCTCGGGGATGAGCCGGAGCAGTCGCTCGAAGTCGTCCGCTGTTGCCGGTCGTCCGGTTGGCGCGAGCGGGCCGACGTGCGCCGTGCGCAGCAGGCGAGCGGCGCGCCGCCATTCGGCCGCCGGCGTGCCGAGGCCCGGCATGAACTGGATCAGGACCCCGGATCCAACGAGGACGAGCGAAGCGGTGATCACGAGTCCACGGATCGGCAGCACGTCTGCCAGGCCAGCCGTCGCCATCCCGGTCAGAAACACGAGGTCGCGGGACACGGCGAAGGCCGAGAAGACGCGGCCGCGCATCTCGCGGGGCGTGTTCTTCTGGAGGATGAGCCGGCGGGCGACGCCAAGTGGCGCATTGAGGAACCCGGATGCCACGACCATGGCGATCGCGAACGTCATGTTCGGCGCCAAGCCGTAGAACACCCCGAAGAACCCCATGCCGATCACCGCGGTGACCATCCACTGACCTTCGCGCAGCCGGTCGGCGAACTTGGCCATCAGCAGTGCGCTCACAACGAATCCGACGGACGTCAGGGCTTCCTGGAGGCCATATTCGAACTCCGATGCCCCGAGTTCCCGAATCGCCATCGGAAGGAGGAGCACGTTCCACAGCCCGAACGAGAACAGGATCGGAAGGTTCACGACGAGCGCCGAGCGGAGGATCGGCGTCCGCCACAGGAACCCGACGCCGGTCCGCAGGTTGTTCAGGACAACCCCGATGGTCGTTGTGTCCTCGGCCGTGACTTTCTTGATCCTGACCGCGAGAACGAGCATGAACGACAGCGCGAACGTCACGGCATCGAGGTAGAACGGCAGGTAGATATCAACATGGGCAAGGAACCCGGCGAGCGCGAACCCGACGGCCGTCGAGCCGAATGAGCTGATCGACAGGAACGAATTCGCCGCCGCCAGCTCCTCGTCGCTCGCGATTTCCGGCACCACGCTCTCCCAGGCCGGATCGAAGAACTGGCGCACGATCGCCGCACAGAACAGGGCCCCATAGAGCCAAATCAGGCCGAACTGCGCGACGCCGAGGGGGATCGAGAGCACGATCAGGCCGCGCAGCAGGTCCGAGCTGAGCAGGATCCGCTTTCGGTCGAATCGGTCGACGAATACGCCGGCGAACAGGCCCACGAACAGCGTCGGAATGGCGGTGACCATCAGGGTGAGGCCGACCATGAACGCGGACTCGGTCAGTCGGAAGACGAGAATCCCGGCCGCGAGGTCGGTCAACGAGGAGCCGACCACGGACGTGAACTCGGCCGACCACATGAGCCGGAAGTTGCGCTTCCGGAACACCGCGAACATCGATGATGATTGCGCTGCGGGCTGGGCCATCAGGTGATCTCCAGCGAGGATCCAGGTACCAGAATTGGAACGGCAGGGCTGTGGCAGGCGCTGTGCGCAGTCTAGCGAGCCGCGTCGCCGCGAGAAGCGCGCCGTCGCACCGACTGCCCTTCAAGCCGGAGGAGTTCGGTCTTGAGATCGAGCAGGCGATCCCGGTCACCCCACCAGCCCCCGCCATAGCCGCCCAGGGTCCCGTCGCCAGCGATGACGCGATGGCAGGGGATGATGAATCCGATCGGATTGCGGCCTACGGCCCCGCCCACGGCCCGCGCCGCACCGGGCCGACCGATCGCCCTGGCAACCTCGCCATAGCTGCGCGTTTCCGCGCGAGGAATCGAACGGACGGCAGCCAGCACCGCGCGGTCCCAGGCCGGCCGATCTTCGAGATCGAGCACAAGGCCAGCAAGGTGGGCGTGATCGCCATCGAGCGCTCGCGACAGGCCATCCGTGGCGGCGCGAAGGTGCGCGTTGGCGATTGCGCCCTGGTCGCGCAACGCTGCGTCGTCGACCCACGTTGGGGTCCTTCCGAGCCGTCGTGCGATGCCCTGGCTGAAACCGGCCTCGGTGGTCATGAGCTCGACCGCCACGATGCCCACGTCGGTGGCCGCCACGTGGATGGGGCCCCAAGGAGCCCCGATCACGGTCGCGACAACCGTGCGCAGGCCCTGGGGAATTCGCTCTTCGAAGTTCACGTCGCGGGAGCGTAGATCATGGCCGGCAAGCATGCGCGGCGCCATTGCCTACACTCAATGTTGATGACTGATCAGCAGATCACTCCAGCGCGCAGGTCACGCACCGACGTGCCGGAGGATGCGCGCGACATCGCCGGCGACTT
>JAYWFP010000346.1:0-6969 GCA_043778745.1 Chloroflexota bacterium | reverse complement strand
ACGCGGGTTTTGTGGCCATGCTTCCGGAACGTCGTGCGGAGTTCGCCGGCTGGGAGCGTGCCGACTCGATCGTGATCAACCCGCACAAGTGGCTGTTCACGCCGATCGACGCCTCG
The DNA here is from genome assembly GCA_043778745.1 of Chloroflexota bacterium. GTDB lineage: Bacteria > Chloroflexota > Limnocylindria > Limnocylindrales > CSP1-4 > UBA5189. The sequence continues at coordinate 6,853 of JAYWFP010000346.1, read as the reverse complement.
CTCCTGCTGACGCGGCGGATGGACAAGCTGCGTGACGCTTTCTCTCTCGTCCCGGAGTACCTCAGGACCCTCGACCGATCCTCGCCGGTCCGTGACGTCAACGAGTACACGCCACAACTCGGTCGTCGATTCCGCGCCCTCAAGCTCTGGGTCCTGCTGCGATGGTTCGGCCTGGAAGGGCTGCGGCGGCGGATCCGGCACCATATCGCGCAGGCAGCCGCGTTCGGATTCTGGGTTGACGCTGATCCGCGCTTCGAGCGCCTGGCACCGGTCCCGTTTTCGACGATCTGCCTGCGCTTCGCGCCTCCGGCCCTGCCCGGGGAGACCCACGAGGACCACGAGACTCGGCTCGATGCCCTCAACCTCGCGCTCATCGATGCCGTGAACCGGACCGGAGAGGTGTTCCTGTCCCATACCCGGCTCAGGGGCAGATTTGCGATCCGGGTCGCCCTCGGCCAGATTCGGACCGAGGATCGCCACGTCGCCCGGGCGTTGGCGTTGTTGCAGCGTGAGGCCGAGGCACTCGGCTGAGCCACCGACATGGCATCATCGACATGACGCCAAGGCAAGAGGAGGTCTCCCGCACGTGCCGCCGATCACGGAATTGACGCGCATCGAGCCCGTACATCTGGACCGCCTCGATCGGCAGGGGATTTTCACGACGGGGCTCCTGCTCGAGGTCAGCGAGACCACGACGCGCCGCCAGACGCTGGCCGACCAGGTCGATGCGTCCACGAACGACGTCCTGATGTGGCGAGACGAGGCGCTGATGCTCAATCTGGTCGGCTTCGGGCCGGCGGAGCACATGCTCCTGAGCCAGGCCCGGTTCGAGGGGCTGCGCGACATCCTGGGCGTGACCCTCGAGGAATTCCGAGCCCGGCTTGCCCGCGCGGCTCAGGAGCTGAACCTCGATCTGCCGACCGAGCTGACGCTCGAGAGCTGGTGGGATCAGGCGCGCACGCTCGAGGACGAGTAGTCCGGCCGTTTCCGACCGGGGCCGGCGGGTTCCGATCGGGGCCGGCGGGTTCCGACCGGGGCCGGCGGTACCATGCACCGATGCGCCTCTTCCCCGGCCTGCTATCTGCTGTCGTCGCGCTCGCGGCGGGTCTGCTGATCCTCGCGGTAGCGATCAGCCCGTTCCTGACACCCGCCTGGGTGGCATTTGAGCAGGATCGCGCCGACGCGGCCGGCTGGACGGGCTACAACCCCGAGGAACTCCGGACGGCCACGAGTGCGATTCTCTCGGACCTCGTCCTCGGTCCGCCGAACTTTGAGATCTCGGTTCGCGGCACGCCCGTCCTGACGGACGGGGAACGTGAACACATGCGGGACGTCCGCGGCGTATTCACGGCCTTCTTCCTCGCCGCCGCAGGCGCCATGGTGATCCTGCTGATCGCCCGAGTCGGCGCGCGGGCAAGTGGGCCGTGGCCGAAGGCGCGATTCTTCGGATCCGTTCGAGCCGGAGCAGTCGGCCTCGCGATGGTGATCGTCGCGGCGGGCGTCGTTGCCGCCGTGGCCTTCGATGCGGCCTTCGAGGTCTTCCATCGCCTGTTCTTCGCCGCGGGAACCTACAACTTCGACCCCCAGACCTATCGCCTTGTGCAGCTCTTCCCCGACGTCTTCTGGTCTGAGACCACGATGGCAGTCGGTGGGCTGACGTTGGTCCTGAGCCTCGTCATTGCGCTCGTCGCGACGCGTCGCCTCCGGGCGCACGGGGTGACCCAATCCGCAGATCCCGAGGAGGCGCCCCGATGATCGGCGTGCCGATTGCCCGCATCTTTGGGATTGAGATCCGTGTCCAATTCGGCTGGGTTCTCGTGGTCGCTCTCGTTGCGGCCCTGGCGGTGATCCAGGTCGGCACGGCCGTGCCGAGCCTGCCGGGACCCGTTCAGTGGGTGCTCGGCGGGGCGGTGGGCATTGCCTTCTTCGTCAGCGCGATGCTCCATGATCTTGGCCATGCGCTGATGGCACGGCGTCGGGGCGTCACGGTCGATTCGATCCTCGTGTCGTTCTTCGGTGGCACGACGCCGGCCGACGCGACGGCCCCGGCCGCCGGTGACGATCTCGCGATCGCCGCGAGCGGGCCACTCGTGAGCGTGGCCCTGGGGATTGCCCTTGCGATGGTCGCGCTGGGTTTTGACTCGCTCGGTTCCGAGATCGGCGTGGCGCTCGGGCAGATCATCGTGGTCCTCGCGGTGCTGAATATCCTGATCGGCCTCGTCAACCTCATTCCGGCGTATCCACTCGATGGCGGGAGAATCGTCCGAGCGCTGGCTTGGCGACGATCCGGCACGATCAAGGGCGGCTGGAGTGCGGCCGCATCAACAGGTCGGCTATCCGGCCTCGTGGCCCTGTCGATCGGTGGTGGTCTTTTCCTGACCGGCGAGATCACGAACGGCGCGATGGTTGCGTTGAGCGGCTGGTTCCTGATCCTCTCGAGCCGCGCGATCCGGGAGCGGCAGAAGGTCGACACCCTGATCGGGGACCTCCTGGTAAGTGACGCGATGGAGCGGAATCCAACGACTGTCCAACCCGGGCTCACCGTTGACACCCTTGCCGGCCAGCTCCTCGATGGCGAGACACCCACCACCTCGATCCCGGTCATGGATGGTTCCAGTGTGGTCGGCATGCTCGGGGTACGCGAAGTGCGACGGCTGCGGCGAGGTGCGTGGGGCATGACCCGGGTCGGCGACGCGATGGCGAAGCCGCCTCGAATGGTCGAGCTCGCGCCGGGCGCCGGTCTCGTCGAAGCTGTCGAACGTCTGCATCGTTCTGGCCTCGATGGACTCCCGGTCATCCTCGACGGGGCCCTCCAGGGCGTCCTGACTCGGCGCAGCGTGGGCCAGGTGGTGCGCGACCGGACGGCGTCCCTGCCAACCTCCGGCCGCTGAGCGGGATCATGGCCGTGGACCCCGGGCAGGGGCGTCTGATCAGCGCCGACACCGCGCTGGCCGCCGTGATCGGTGCTGTTCCCGGGCCGACGGAACCCGAATGGGTGACCGTGTCCGAAGCCCTCGGTCGAGTTGCGGCCGAGGATGTTCGTTCGGCGCTCGACCTCCCGCCCTGGGACAACAGCGCGATGGACGGCTATGCGCTCCGTCATCGAGACGTTGAGACTGCGACCGTGGAGCGACCCGTCGTGCTCGAGGTCGCAGGCGATGTGCCGGCCGGAGCGGAACAACTCCCCGAGGTCCGACGGGGTACGGCGGTCCGGATCGCAACGGGCGCCAGGGTTCCGCCATCCGCCGATTGCGTGATTCCCGTCGAACACACGGCCGCCGCCAGTTCTTCGGGCGAGGCTATCGAGAGCCGTGGCCGAGACGCCACCGGTCCCCTCCCGGCTGCCATTCTGATCCACGAGCCCGTTCCCGCCGGGGGATCGGTTCGCCGTCAGGGCAGCGACCTGCGAGCGGGCACGACCGTCCTCGGGGCCGGCACCCTGATACGTCCGTCGACGATCGCGGTCCTGGCGGGAGCAGGGCAGAGCGGCCTTCACGTCCATCGCCGGCCGAGCGTTGGGGTTCTTGCCACCGGCGACGAGATCCGCTCTCCGGGCGCTGAGCTGGGACCTTCCGGTATTCCCGACGCGAACGGACCGGCGCTCCACGCCTACATCGAGGCCGCAGGAGGGTCGGGCCAGGATCTTGGTATCGCCCGAGATCGAATCGACGATGTTCGGGCCCGGCTCGCGCCCGGTCTGGCTTCAGGGCTCGACGCGATCATCGTGTCCGGCGGAGTGTCGGTCGGCCCGTATGACCACGTCCGGACGGTGTTCGCCGAGTACGGCACGATCGAGCTCTGGCGAGTGGCCGTCCAACCCGGGAAGCCGTTTGTCTTCGGAACCGCGCCGCGACCCGGCGGTGGACGGCCGATCCTGCTTTTCGGGCTCCCCGGGAACCCCGTTTCGACGTTCGTGACCTTCGAGCTCTTCGTCCGGCCGGCGCTGCGTCGGCTAGGGGGCCACGCCGACGCGGGGCGACGGGTGGATCGGGCCGTGCTGATGGACGCGACGCCAAAGAGTTCGGGCCGTCGAGCGTTCATCCGGGTGCGGGCCGATCGGGACGAGCTGGGAACGCCGATCCGGGATGACCTCGGACGCGTGGTCGTTCGACTGTCCGGTGGCGTGGCAGGGCAGGGGAGTCACGTCCTGTCGGCCCTTTCCGCGGCCGAAGCGCTCGCCATCATCCCCGAGGACGTGGACACGCATCCGGCCGGCGGCGCCGTCACCCTGTGGTGGCTCGATCAGGGCTGACCAACCCGACAGGCCTGAGTCGGGCATGATCAACACGCACAGGAGGAACCCATGGACCGAGGACCGGCTCCCCGAGCCGAGCGCCGCCGCCTCACGCACGTCGATCGTACTGGCCGGCCGCGCATGGTCGATGTCTCCGACAAGCCTTCTACGGCGCGTCGCGCCGTCGCCGAGGCATTCGTGTCCCTCGCGCCCGAAACCCTGTCCCTGGTAATCGACGGCGGGTCGGCCAAGGGTGATGTCCTGGGCGTCGCTGAGCTGGCAGGCGTCATGGGTGGGAAGCGGACCTCTGACTTGATCCCGCTCTGCCATCCCCTGGCCTTGACTGATCTGGTCGTGGCCATCTCGCCCGATCGGGCCGCCGGTGGGCTTCGTATTCGTGCCGAGGCCGCCACCAACGGACCAACAGGGGTCGAGATGGAGGCCCTGACCGCGGCGTCGGTTGCGGCCCTGACGGTCTATGACATGGTCAAGGGCGTGGAGCGGGGCGTTGAGATCCAGTGGGTCCGGCTGGTGTCCAAGACCGGCGGCAAGAGCGGCGACTGGCGCCGGGAAGGTCTTGTCCCGGGCGCGGGTCCGAGCGGTCGACCAGGGCCCGGAGCCGGCGGCCCCGGCGGCCCCCATCGAGACAACCGACGCCGCGGGGACCGATCAGCCGGACGGATCCGGAAAGGTTGACCGTGGCGGAGCGGCCAGACGTTCCTCGGCTCGCCCCGGGCACGCGCGTTCACGTGCTGACGGTGAGTGATGGCGTGGCGAGTGGCACCCGCGACGACCTGTCCGGGGCGGCGATCCGGGCGAGGATCGTTGAAATGGGTGGCGCGGTGACCGCGGCCGTCGTGCCCGATGAGATCGACCGTATCGGTGCGGCAATCCGGGATGCAGCCACCCGCCATCAGGTTGTGATCACCACCGGAGGCACCGGTCTGACCCCGCGCGACGTGACGCCCCAGGCCACGCGCGCCGTCCTGGATCTCGAGGTTCCCGGCGTCGCCGAAGCGATGCGAGCGGCCGGGCGCGCCTCGACGCCGCTCGCCGATCTGTCCCGGGCCATTGCCGGGATCGTCGGGCGTTCGTTGGTGGTGAACTTGCCAGGCAGCCCGCGCGGTGCGCTCGAGTCGCTCGGTGCGATCGAGGGCGTTCTCGCCCACGCCGTGGAGACACTCGCCGGGCCACACGACCATGACGCCGCACGCCGCGACCTTCCGGTGCCGTACGATCGCCCGAAGGAGGATGCCCGCTGATGTTCCCGGTCTTCGCCGAGGTTCCCGCCTACCCGCTGGTCTTCGTCGTCTTCTGGGGCGCGGCAGCATTCTTCGGCCTGGTGATGGCGCGTCACCTGCGCGTCTTTGCCGCGGCCCAGGCTCCCGGACCGAACCCGTTGGCTGACATCCCCACCCGCACCCTCGGCCTGATCCGCTACGCGTTCCTCCAGGTCAAGATGTTCAAGGATCCGCGCGCCGGGATCATGCATTTCGGCATCTTCTGGGGCTTCGTGCTGCTTACGATCGGGACCGCCGACATCGTTACCGGCGGGATCATCCAGACGATCCTGACCCTGCCCTTCGACGGATTCCCGTGGGCGGCGATCTCGGCGATGCAGAACGTCGTCGCGGTCATCACGCTCGCGTTCATCGTCTGGGCGTTCGAGCGACGCCTGATCTCGAAACCGGAACGCCTCACCTACAACTGGGACGCACTCACGATCCTCCTGATGATCGGCGGGGTCGTCGGGACCGAACTGCTCGCCCAGGCCTTCGAGTTCGCAGCCTACGGAGACAAGCCCGGCGCCTTCATCTCGGCGTTCCTGGCCGTGCCACTCCGCAACCTCGATCCGGGCTGGCTCCAGGCGATCTTCGCGATCCTGTGGTGGGCGCACATTGCGATCGTCGCCGCGTTCCTTGGCTTCCTGCCGTTCAGCAAGCACCTGCATGTGGCCACGGCGTTCCCGAACATCTACTTCCGAAAGCTCGCCCCGCGGGGTGAGCTGCCGGCCATGGATCTGGAGGCCGAGGACGCGACGTTCGGGATCCGGACCCTCGCCGATCTCGGCTGGAAGGACATGCTCGACGGCTTCACGTGCACCGAGTGCGGGCGCTGTCAGCAGGCGTGCCCCGCCTGGCATACCGGCAAGCCCCTGAATCCCAAGAGTTTCATCATGGGCATCCGGGAGATGGCAGTGGAAGCTGAACATGGCCTGCCCCTGATCCCGAACTCGGCGATCGTCCGCGACACGTACGGGCTGGATGACACGATCCAGGTGGCCACGATGGCCAAGCCGATCGTGGACGATGCGATCCCGTTCGATGCGGTCTGGGACTGCGTCACGTGCGGGGCCTGCGTCGAGGCCTGTCCGGTCCTCATCGAACACGTCGACAAGATCATCGGCCTGCGCCGGAACCTGGTTCTCGAGGACTCCCGTTTCCCGGCCGAGCTCAACGGCGCCTTCCGGAATATGGAGGGGGTCGGCAACCCGTGGGGGCAGCCCCCGGCCTCGCGTCTGGACTGGACGAAAGGCCTGTCGTTCGAGGTCCCGATCGTTGCCGACGTCGCCGCGGCCGGGAAGCTCGGCGAGCTCGACGTCCTCTACTGGGTCGGGTG
>JAYWFP010000345.1:0-6991 GCA_043778745.1 Chloroflexota bacterium | reverse complement strand
GCACGTAGCGGCGCATGCCCGCGGACTCGAGCTGGAAGATGCCGGTCGTCTCTCCTGACGCGAGAAGCTCGAACGTGGCGGCGTCATCGAGCGGGATGTGGTCGAGGTCAATGTCGATACCCCGGTGCTTCTTCACGGTATCGACGGCGTTCTTGAGGATCGTCAGGTTCGAGAGGCCCAGGAAGTCGAACTTCAGCAGGCCGAGATCCTCGATCGCGTGCATCTCGTACTGGGTCATCAGCGAGTCGGAGTTGGTGGCCTTCTGGAGCGGCATGAGTTCGGTCAGCGGCTCGCGGCTGATCACCACGCCGGCCGCGTGGGTGGACGCGTTCCGCGCCACGCCCTCAAGCTGCTTCGCGAATTCGATGACCTTCCGGACGCCCTCGTCGGCCGCGACCATCTCGCGAAGGGGCTGGCTGATCTCGAGGGCCTCGTCGAGCTTGATACCGAGCTGGTTCGGGATCGCCTTGGCGATGCGGTCGATGTCGCCGTAGGGATGGCCGAGGACGCGCCCGACGTCCCGGATCGCTGCCCGGGCCAGCATCGTGCCGAAGGTGATGATCTGGGCAACATGGTCCTGGCCGTATTTCCGTGAGACGTAGGCAATCACTTCGTCCCGGCGATCGTCCTGGAAATCGACGTCGATATCCGGCATCGTCACCCGGTCCGGGTTCAGGAACCGCTCGAACGGCAGGCCGTAGGCGATCGGGTCCACCGGCGTGATCCCGAGCGTGTAGGTCACGATGGAACCCGGGGCGCTACCCCGGCACGTCGTCTGGATCCCCTGCTCGCGGGCGAACCGGATGAAGTCCGCGACGATCAGGAAGTAGCCCGCGTAGCCCATCGACAGGATCACGCCGAGCTCGTATTCGAGGCGCGTGCTGAGCTCCGTGGTCACCGTGCCGTAGCGCCACGCCAGGCCCTTTTCGCACTCCTTGCGCAGCCACGACTCGACGGATTCGCCGTCCGGAACCGGGAAATGCGGGATGTGGAGCTGTCCCAGCGGCAACGTGACGTCGCACATCTCGGCGATGCGCCTGGTGTTGAGCAGCGCCTCGCGCTGGTCCGGAAAGAGCGCCTCCATCTCCGCGGCCGACTTCAGGTAGAAGTTGTCCGATTCGAACTTCATGCGGTTCGGTGTATCGAGGTTGTTGCCGGTGCCAACACACAGCAGCACGTCCTGGGCCGGGGCCTGCTTGCGATGGACGTAGTGCAGGTCGTTGGTCACGACGAGCGGGAGGCCCGTTTCCGGGGCGAGTCGGAGCAACTGTTCGTTGAGCCGGCGCTGTTCGGGCAGTCCGTGATCCTGGAGCTCGAGGAAGAACCGGTCCTTGCCCAGGATGTCCCCGTACTCACCGGCCAGGCTCCGGGCGAGGCCCCAGTCGTCCACCTCGAGCGCCCGCGAAACCTCCCCGTTGAGGCACGCCGACAGGCCGATCAGGCCTTCGCTGTATTTCGCAAGGTGCTCCCGGTCGATCCGCGGCTTGTAGTAGTAGCCGTCGAGGTGGGCGTCGGTGACCAGGCGGCAGAGGTTCCGATAGCCGACGAGGTCTGAGGCCAGCAGGATGAGGTGGAACGGCTGCGCGTCCGCCTTGCCTTCCTTGTCGGTCATCGAGCGGCGCGCAACGTACGTCTCGACGCCGATGATCGGCTTGATGTCCCTGGCCTGCGCCGCCTTGTAAAACGCGACCGCGCCGTAGAGCGCTCCGTGGTCGGTGATCGCGAGGCTGTCGAAGCCCTGCACGCCGGCCTCATCGACGAGATCCGGGATCCGCCCGAGCCCGTCAAGCAGGCTGAACTCGGAGTGGGTGTGGAGATGCGTGAAGTCGCGTGGGCTCAGGGTCGTCACGGGAGGTCAATGGTAGCCGGGTGGACCGGACGGGGCCGACGGCGCGCCGGTCAGGGTCCGATGAGGCCGGCTGCCTCGAGCTCGATCCGCGCGACCCATAGGGCATACTGCGCGCTACTCGGGTGCAGGCCATCGGAAGCGACGAGGGAACGGTCCGCCGCGGCCCCCAGCGAGATGTCGTAGATGTCCACGACCATGATCCCCCGCTGGGTGGCGAGTGCCGTGAGAATCGCGTTGTTCGCCCGTATTCCCGCCGACGCCTCGGTCGGGTCGCCGTAGTTGGCGCCCGCCGGCGTGACCGTGTAGTCGGGCGTCGTGACGACGAGGATCCGGGCCGCGCCGACCCGCGCCACGAGATCGTCGAGGATGCGGACGACGTTCGCGCGATACGTGTCTGCCGACACGTCCTGGACCACGTCATTGACTCCGATCAGCAAGGTAACGAATTCGGGCGCGAGCGCCTCGAGTTGCGGCAGTTCGACGTCGATCACGTCGCGTGACGTGTACCCATTCACTCCGAGATTCGCCGTCAGGTCGAGGGCGATCGGATCTCCGGCGAGTGAAGCAACGAGCTGGTTCGGCCAGCGCGCATCGACCGACACCGACGTCCCGATCGTGTACGAGTCTCCCAGGGCGACATAGCGCAGGTGGACCTGGGCCGTGGTCACGGGCGTTGGCAGGTCCGCGCCCGACGACCCGTTCGGTGGCCGGGACGGGCTGCCGCTCGAGGCTGTCGCGCAACCGACAAGGATCGCTGCGAAGAGTCCGAGGATTGCCGCCCGCGCCATGCCATTCGCCGTCGTGGGTCTAGGGCAGACGCGCGAACGCGTCCACGAGGAGGTCTTCGAATCGTGCGCTATCGATCCGGATTCCGACCTCGGCATTCGGGGCGAGCCCTTGGCGCTCTTGCCGGAAGGACAGCCCTTCGCACACCGTGCGGCCGCGGGCTGGTCCATCCGTCGTATCCACGCGGACGTTGTACGAGGCAACCGACACGAGGTCCGGGATCGCGAGGTGCGCCACGGCGACGGCGTCGTGGATCGCGGTAGTCGTTCCGCCATACCACTCCCCGACCCGCTCGATGGCGTAATCGACGAGCTCGGCGGCGATCCGACCCGACGCCGTCCCCGCGGCGGCGATTCGCCGCGAGGCCGCGGCGTCGAGGGTGGCCTGATGGGTCACATCGAGGCCCATCATCGTGATCGGAACACCGGATCGAAAGACGATGTCGGCCGCCTCGGGATCCGCATAGATGTTGAATTCCGCCGAGGCCGTCGTGTTTCCCTCGCCGATGGACCCACCCATCATCGAAAGGTGCGCGATCTTGGCCGCGAGCCTCGGGTGGAGTCGGAGCAACAGGGCGATGTTCGTGAGCGGGCCGATGGGAGCGATCGCGACGGGTACCGGGGAGTCGCTGAGGAGCCGCGCCATGAGCGCCACGGCGCCGTCGGGGTGAACGCCGACCGGCGAGGTTGGCAGCATCGTCCGCCCGATTCCGCCCTCGCCGTGAATGGCGGTGGCCCGAACGACCTCACCGGTCAATGGACCCGGCGCGCCTTCGGCGACCGGGATGTCGCTCCGGCCGAAGACGTGCAGAAGGCGGATGGCGTTCTCCGTGCAGTGGCGGACGTCGGCATTGCCGCCGACTGTTGTCACGGCAAGGAGGAACAGTTCGGGACGGGCGATAGCCAGGCCGATCGCCAGCGCGTCATCCAGACCGGGATCGCTGTCGATGATGAGCGGGAGCGGGCGCGCCGCGGTTCCGAGCGGTGCCGTCCGCGGCACTGGCGCGACCGCGTAGAACGTTGGCACCGCTCCGTGCTCGAAGTCGCCGAATCCGGATCGGGCCATTCGACGCGTCAGGCCTGCTCGTACGGTTGGCCGGCTGCGGCGGGGCCGCGGACCCGTCCGACGAGCCCAGCCACGACGATGATCGTCACGACGTACGGAAGGATGCTCAGAAACACCGTGGGGATGTCGACGCCGACCGTGCCGAGCCGCGATTCCGCCGATCGGGCGAACCCGAAGACGAGCGCAGCGCCTGCGACGCCGACGGGATTCCAGCCACCGAAGATCATCGCGGCAATGCCGATGAACCCGATCCCGGCCGACATGCCGATCTGGAACGAGCCGGTCGAGACGACGACCAGGTAGGCCCCGGCAAATCCGGCCACCGCGCCACCCGCCGCGAGCGCGCGATAGCGGATCTTGAGGACGTCGATGCCGATCGTTCCGGCCGCCTTGGGGTTTTCGCCGACGGCGCGAAGGCGAAGGCCCCAGCGGGTTCGATAGATCGCGAGCTGCATCGCCACGATGAGGAAGTAGCCCGCGTACAGGAAGAACGAGCCGTTGAAGAAGGTCGGTCCGATGATCGGGATCTCCGACAGGATCGGGATCGGCGTGCTGCCGACGAGTCCAGGGTTGTTGAGCTCCGGCTTGACCTGCAGGATGCGGGTGTACATGAACGTCGTGATCCCGGCAGCGGCAAGGTTGAGGACCGTCCCGGCGATGACCTGATCGACGTGATAGCGGATGCTCAGGACGGCCAGGAGGAGTCCCAGGAGCGACCCCGAGATCACGCCGACACCGATCCCCGCCAGCGGACTCCCGAGCAGCGACCCACCGATCGAGGTCGCGCATGCTCCGAGCAGGATGATTCCTTCGATACCGATGTTCATGACGCCGGATCGCTCGCACAGGATGGCTGCGAGACCGGCGAACACGATCGGCAGCGCGAACGACACCATCGCCGAGGTCAGGCCAACGAGGCTCGGCTCCTTGCCGCCGAGGATGCCGGTCAGGACCGCGAACACAAGCACGAAGATGGTCACGGCCATCAGGCGCCGCCACGTGTCGCCCGACGGAGCACGGAATTGCAGGAATGCCATGATCAGGCTGATCACACCGGCGGCTGCATAGGTCGTCCCGACGGGCAGCGACAGGTCTGGAACACGGACGACCGACTCTTCGAACACGAGTTTGTAGACGGTGAGCTGGTCCCCGGGGACGCGCAGGAGACCTATCCACAGGGCGAGGAGTCCCGCGACCGCGTAGGCACCGGCTCGAAAGAGGCCGTTGTTGCGTGTTCGCCGTTCTGCCGCCGAGAGGAGCGGTTCCGACGTGGTCATCTGGGCGCTGCTCACGTCCGTGTCTCCTGTGGCCGCGGCGTACTCGGCGTGGTCGCGTTGAGCTTCACGCGGTAGATTTCACGGACGAGCCGTGGGGCAGCCACGAACATGATCACCAGGGCAGAGATGAACGCGAGCAGGTCGATTGGCACGCCCGTCGCCAGGGCCATACCCGGCCCCCCCGCTCGGAGCGCTCCGAAGAGGAGCGCCGCCACGACCACGCCACCGGGCCTCGTTCCACCCAGCAGGGCAAGCGAGATCGCGTCCCAGCCGTAGCCGGGGCTGATGGTCGGTGACAGGTAGTGGGTCGTGCCGAGGACTTCGCTGGCGCCGGCCAGACCCGCGAGACCGCCGGACACGAGCATGGCGAGGACGATGGTCCGACCGGCATGCATCCCGGCGTATCCGGCGGCGCGTGGGTTGAGTCCAGCGGCCCGGAATTCAAACCCCTTCGTGGTTCGGAACATGAGCCACGAGGTCCAGGCGGCCGCGATCAGCGCGATGACGAGCCCGTAGTGGACACGCAGCTTCGGCAGATCGAGGAGCAGCGGAAGCTGAGCCGACGCCTGGATGGGCATGCTGATCGGCGTCGTGCCGCCGACCGGCTGGAGAACGGGCGACAAGAGCAATGCCAGCATGATCTGCTGGGCGATGGCGTTGAGCATGATCGTGGTGATCACCTCATGGGCGCCGGTCTTCGCCTTGAGGATGCCCGGGATGAACCCCCACAGGGCCCCACCCGCGATTCCGGCGATGAGTGCCAGCAGGATGTGGAAGGGGCCCGGCACCGGGATCCAGATCCCAACCCAGACCGCGAACATCGCACCGATCTTGAGCTGGCCTTCGGCACCGATGTTGAAGACACCCGATCGGAACGCAACGGCAACGCCGAGTCCGGCGAGGATGAGCGGTGTTGTGGCCAGGAACGTCTCGCTGATCGGCCGAAGGGCGATCCCGATCTTGTTGGCCTGCCCTGACGCCAGGGCCGTCGTGATCTTTCCCGGATCACCGAGCGCCCCAACAATCAGGGCACCATACGCCTCGGCCACGCGACCGAGACTCGAGACCAGCGTACCGATGGGATTGAGGCCGAATTTCGTGTAGAACTCAAGGTCGCTCAAGACCAGAACGATTCCACCGACGATGAACGCCGAGATAATCGCGAGCATCGGGAGCTTCATCCGGTTCAGGAAGTTCCGGCCCTGGACCGATCGACTCAGGACGGCGATGGCGACCACGATGATGATCTCGACGCCGAGGGCGATGTAGGCCTTCGAGAGGAAGAACTGAACAGCGAACGCGACCCCGGCCAGCGCCCAGAAGATGCCCGAGAGCCCGATCGGCAGCCGGCTCATCGCACGCCACCCATCAGCAGACCAACCTTTTCACGCGTGGCTTCCGCGGCGGGCAGGATCCCGACGATCTCGCCGGCATACATCACGGCCACGCGATCCCCGAGAGCGAGGACCTCGTCCAGCTCGGTGCTGACGATGAGGATCGCGACGCCGGCGTCCCGCTGTTCGACGATCCGTCGGTGGATGTACTCGATCGACCCGACATCCAGACCGCGTGTCGGCTGCGAAGCCACGACGAGCTTCACCGTCCGCCCGAACTCCCGCGCAACGATGACCTTCTGCTGGTTGCCGCCTGACAGCGACCCGACATCCGTCCCGATCGAAGGTGTCCTGATATCGAAATCCGCGACGGCCTGGGTCGCAGCGGCGGCGACAGCATCGCGATGGAAGCGAATGCCGCTCGAATACGGCTCGCGGTGATAGGCGTCGAGGACGTAGTTCTCCGCCACGGTGAAGCCCTTGACCAGGCCGTCACGGAGGCGATCCTCGGGAATGTGTGCGACCCCGAGATCGGCAATGGCGCGCGGATCGGAGGGAATGCCGACCCCGTCGACGGTGACGGTGCCGGCGTCAATGGCCCGGAGACCCGTGAGGGCCTCGACGAACTCGGTCTGCCCGTTGCCCTGAACGCCGGCCACGGCCACGATCTCGCCGGCATG
>JAYWFP010000344.1:0-6994 GCA_043778745.1 Chloroflexota bacterium | reverse complement strand
GCGCCGGTCCTTCGGCGCCGACGTCGCTCCCAGCAGCAGACGCGTCGTCGGCAGCGGCACCGAGGTGGGCCGTCCGAAGTGGGGCACGAAACGGATCTGGTCCGGCAGCGAGCACCGCCTCGCGAATCATCGAATCCAGGGTCGATCGAACGATCCAATCCCGGACCGCGGACGTTCGCTTCAGCACGAATCGTCGGCCCCGATCCTCCAGGGTCGTGAGCACCGCGCCAGACCAGCCGTCATTGGGGAACGGCCGCTCTTCGACGCCGACCAGGTCATGTTCGGCCAGCAGGTCGGTCAGCGATCGATGTGCCCAGGGCGATTCCATGGGTCCCGGATCAGCGTCAACCGGCCGGGGGCTGCCCACGAGTCCCCTCAGCGCGGCGTTGGAGGCGCGCCGCCATCTCCGCCGCCATCGAGGTACACGACATGCGAATCCCGGCAGTTCCGGGTCAGGACCACCACAAGCTGGTCGACCGGTGACGCGTTCTCTTCGACATGAATCTCGCCCGCCGGGATGTACACGAAGTCGCCCTGGTCGGCATCGAAGGTCTCCTCGAGACCGGTGGGCCCGAAGGTGAATCGGGCCGTGCCCGAGACGATGTAGATCGATGTCTCACATGGCCCGTGATGATGGATCCGCGTGCGCGCTCCGGGCTGGGTCGTGACCATCGAGGAATACAGACCCACGGACCCGACCTGTCCGGCCGAGACCGCGATCGACCGCTCCATGTCGGCGTGCTGGCCGATGGACGTGTGGCGCTGAGCCGGGGTGATCCGGATGGCCATCGGCCGATGATACCCGCGCGGCAAGGGCTACCATCGATCGATGCACCCGGTGATCGCCGCGCTTCCGCGGCACCGCCTGTTCACGGAGCCCAGCCCATTCCACCGCCTCGAACGTCTCGAGCGCGTGCTCGGGGGACGTGTGGAAGTGTGGATCAAGCGAGAAGATCTGCTGCCCCTCGCCTTCGGCGGGAACAAGCTCCGAAACCTCGAGTTCCTGGTCGGGGCGGCCCTGGCCGAGGGTGCCGACACGCTGATCACGTCCGGCCGCCGATGGTCCAACCACTGTCGACTGACGGCGGCCGCGGGAGCCCACGCGGGCCTTGCCGTGCATCTCGTCCTGTCGGGTCCGCCGGCCGACGCGGTCGATCCGCGCCGGAGCAGCCCGGCTGCCTCACTCGAGGCGATTCTCGGTGCCCACGTCACGCAACTCCCGACGTCGGATCGGGCCGCCCGGGAAGCCGCGGTGCTCGCGGTTGCCGACGAGGTCCGCGGGAACGGTGGGTGGCCGTATCTCATCCCCGTCGGAGGCACCGGGCTGCCAGGGGCCTGGGGCCAGGTGCTGGCAACTGAGGAGATGCTTGCCCAGGCGGCCGCGTCGGACGCCATGCCCGATATCGTCGTTCTCCCATCGGCGACGGGAGGAACGCAGGCGGGCCTCCTCGCTGGCCTACGCGCGGGCGCTAACGCGGCAGCCGTTCACGG
Organism: Chloroflexota bacterium; assembly: GCA_043778745.1. Classification (GTDB taxonomy): domain Bacteria; phylum Chloroflexota; class Limnocylindria; order Limnocylindrales; family CSP1-4; genus UBA5189. The sequence goes on along the minus strand of JAYWFP010000344.1, from coordinate 5,503 downwards.
GGTCCTGGTGGCGCGTACCGATAGTGAGTTGCGGCCCTCCATCGCCGTGACGCTCGGCGATCTTGGGCGAGGGCTCGGACAGCAAGTGGGGGAGCAGCAGATCCAGCTCGACTCGGGTCAGCTGGGTGACGGCTACGGTGTCCGGACATCCGCGGCGGATGAGGCCACAGCGCTCCTGGCTCGCTCCGAGGGGATCCTGGTCGACCCCATCTACACCGCGAAGGCGCTGGCTGCCCTGATTGAGGGCGTCAGGTCAGGACGCTGGGATGGCCGGCGTCTCGTGTTCTGGCATGCCGGCGGGACCACGGGCCTGTTCGAATCCCTGGACGGGCCTGCGGGTCAGTAGACGAAGACCGTGCCCGACATGGTCGGATGCACGTCGCACAGGAAGAAATAGCTGCCCTTCGGCAGCTTGCCGACGGGCAGCACGATCGTGGTCGCGGAGACCGGATCGAACCGGAACAGGATCTCACCCTCGAATCCGGATCGTGTCCGAATGGCGATGTTGTGGGCGTCTGAATCCTTGTTGATCAGGACCAGCGTCGTGTCCGCAGCCCCGTTGATCTGGAGTTCCTTCATGTCGAACTGCCGGTCCTTGGCGGTGACGACGATCGCATCGGCCGGCCAGGACGGGGCCGGCGTGGCGGCACCACCGCAGGCCCCCAGGACGAGCGTGGTCAGGACAAGGAAGACCACGCTGCGGACGCCGCGACCAGGGACGACGGACATGGAAATAGCCTCCCGTAATCGGCGAACCTGACGCCGCTTACCGTACCTCGACAACTCGATACTTCGCTGCCCCGCGCGGCGTTCGAACTTCCACATCGGCACCCGCGACGGCGCCGACCAAGGCCGCACCAACCGGCGATGACGTGCTGATCCTGCCGGCCGAGGGATCCGCGTCCGTGGTCCCGACGATCGAGTAGGTGAACGTCTCGCCGTCGCTCTCCACGACCACGATGGAACCGAGGCCAACACGACCGGTCACGGTGTCCTCGACGACAACAGCGTGCCGCTTGCGTTCCTCGAGCAGGCGCACCCGCCCCTCCATGAACGATTGCTCCTCGCGAGCCGCCTGATATTCCGCGTTCTCCTTGAGATCGCCGTGCTCCCGGGCCGCCTTGATCCGGGCAACGACCCCGGGTCGACGAACCTGAGTGAGTTCGTGGAGCTCCGTCTCGAGGCGAACGAGTGCCGCCGCCGTCATGGGTACCGCTTCGATCCGGGCGGCGCGCGCGGCGGCATCGCGTCGGGCCGGCGTAGAAGGTGTGGTCGGGGTGGCTCGCCGGGCAGCCGACGGCTTCTCGCGAACAGGCCGGGTGACAGTCGGCGGGGGCATGCCACCCGGTCGCAACCCGCGCCTCGCAGTCCCCGTCCCTCGATCCTCGACTTGTGCTCCATCGGCATCGCCCGCAGGGACGTCGACCACGTGGGTCGGGATCGCCGGCTCGCGGTCATCCGGAACGTGGGCGCCCGTGATCCCGTGAGCCTGGCGCTCTCCGGTCTGACGTCGCGTGTTCGCCCAAGGCATGAGGGCGGCGCCGTCGGGCCGCCCGTCCATCAGGCCGCCGGGTAGTCCCGCGCGTTCAGCGGCATCCTCGGCGAACTTCTCGAAGAGGGCGTCGAGATACTCCTCGGTGGCATCGGTCTCAGCCCACCAGACCCGGGTCCGTTCGATGCCGACAAGCGTGTGCAGCCACTGGCCATCGGGATGGGGCCGGCGATCGCCGAGGGCGTGATGGGCCATCGCAAGAACGCGGCCCCCGACGCTGCCGGTGGTGGCCCCGACGTACAGGATGGTCTCGGAGGGCAGCCACAGTGACCCGAGCCTCGCGAGGAGCATCCGACCGGTCGGTCGTGCGCCGTCAACCTTGAGTTCCGGGAGGCGCTCGATCCAGCGACCGATCCGATCCATTTCGATCGGAGCGCGTGCCACCGGCTCAGCGAGCTCAACGATGTAGACACCAGAAGCGCGGCTGGTGAGCGGTCGCCCCCACAGGACGGGCCCATCCGGAAGCAGGCCGACCGACCTGAGCAGGGGCCCCGCGCCGCGTTCTGGTGCCAATCGGACCTCCGCCATCAACAGTTTCCGGTCACACGCCGGCCCGGGGTATCGTCGCACCGTTACCGCCACGTCGCCGGGGAGGCCAGGAACATCGTCGTTCGTCGTCGTTTCGTGTTCGGGCTCGGACTTGCGGCACTGGTTGCCGCCGGCGCCGCGCTGGTCGGCGTCCCGAAGTTACGGGACGCCGTCGGCCTCGGCCCGTCGTCAACGGCCTCCGCCGCCGGGACCAGCGCCGCACCGTCTACCGCACCGTCCGCGACGCCGAGTGCCGAGCCGAGTCCAACGTTCCGCCCGGCCAGTGCGTACGTTCCGGCGGCGATCGATCAATACGGTGTCCGCGAGCGCCTTCAGGCCGTGCTGGAAAAGGGCCGGAAGGATCTCGCCGCACCGGGCATCTCGGCAAGCATCCTGTTTCCGGATGGGCGACTGTGGACCGGCGTGGCGGGCGTAGCCGACCTGGCGTCCGGCAGAGCGCTGACGCCCCAGACCCCCTTCGCGATCGCATCAGTGAGCAAGACATTTCTGGCTGCAGAGATCCTGGCCCTCGTCGGGGAGGGTCGGCTGCGTCTCGATGCGCCGGCCGCCCGGCTCTTGCCGGGGGTCCTGGTGGGCACGAAGCCGGTCGATCCAAGGATCACGATCCGCCAATTGCTCGACCATACCAGCGGACTCGGCGACTTCCTCGTGGATCGAAAGCTCGGGGTCGCGGTCGTGGCGGACCCGACCGCCGTCTGGACGCCGGCTAGGGCCCTCGCCTATGCCGGCCAGTCCGTGGCCCCCCCCGGGGCCGGCTATCACTACGCCAACACCAACTACGTTCTGCTCGGCCTTATCGCCGAGCGACTGACGGGGCGAACCCTGGCCCAGGAATATCGAACGCGATTCCTCGATCCGATCGGCTTGCGGAGCATCACCTACCAGGGTGTCGAGCCACCGACCGCCGAGATGCCCACCGCCTACCGCTACAGCTCCATTGCCCTCACGGCTCGGCCCGCCGACATCACGGACGGCACCGACATCCGACCGTTCACCGCGATTACCACGGCCGCTGGCGCTGCCGGATCGGTGGCCGCGAGCTCCGGCGACCTCGCCCGCTGGGCGCGTGCGCTCTATGGCGGCTATGTCATCCCCATGGACCTGGTCCGCGCGATGGTCGATGACGCAACGGCGACGGCGACGCTTCGCCCGAGCTACCCGTATGGCCTCGGCGTCCAGGTGCTGAATATCGATGGTCGAACATCCCTGGGGCACTCCGGGCGGCTCGTCGGGGCCCGCAGCGTCATGCGTTGGTTCCCCGAACTGGGGATCGCGATCGCCGTGCTGACGAACGAGAGTCGTTTCGATCCCGCGCCCGTGCTCCGGGACCTGCTCGCCGTCGTGGCTCCGCAATCGTTCAGTCCGCACCCGCGCCCCGACTGACACCGTCAGCAACAGGCTGGACTTCGCATCGAGGCGGACGATGCTGGTGCTCCGGGTCACCGCAATCTGCGAAATCGGTACGACCTCCGGCCTGGCTGGTACTCACGCCTCTTCCTGACCGACCCGGCAGCGCCCATGATCGGGGGCCAGTCGGGAGAACTTTGCTCATGCGTCAGGTGGAAGCCTTCACTGCTGAAGGTGTTGTGCGCGGGTCCATGAACAGCCTGCCGGAATTTGCGGCGACGGCGGGAGCTCCGACAAGCGTCGATGTGGATCGCGCGACGTGGCACCCATTGGTGGGTGGCCCGGTCGAGCGCCGCGGTCCGGTGCGGTTGCCGACGGACGACGTGCTGGTGCTCTGGACGGACGGGCAGGACCTGCCCATCCACGCAACGTGGTATGAGGTTGAGCTCGTCCTGGGCCCATACACGATCACGGGCGCCCTGCCGACGATGCCCGGCTTCGATCCCGGCCGAGCCCTGGCGCGGCCCGGTGGACCATTCATCCTGATTCGTGATGCGCGCCTGTCACTGATCGGCAACCCCGACGGGGGTCACGAGGAGCGAAGCCACGCGTTCGTCAATCGCTATGCGGTCGAGCGCGTTGTCGCGTCCATCGACCTCGGGTACTTCTTCCCTGGGGCCGCCTTCGCCCAGCCGGTGGGCGCCGGCCGGCCCTGATCAGCCGCGCGGAGCGGTCCTCGAGTGTGGCCGTGTTTCGCTTCGATGGGCGTAGTGATGGCCTCGAGCGGGACGGCTCTCCGGCGCGCCTCCCCGGAGCGGCTGTGGTTCGGCGTTGCGGTCCGGCACGAAGCCTTCCTCGACGGTCCATGGGATCGCCATCTTCAGGAGCCGCTGGACAGCGCGCAATAGATCGGTTTCATCGATCGACACGAGGCTGACCGCGTCTCCGGTGGCGCCGGCTCGGCCGGTCCGACCGATCCGGTGGATGTAGTCCTGCGCCTGCCACGGCAGCTCGAAGTTGACGACATGCGGCAGGTCCTCGATATCGAGGCCCCGGGCGGCAACGTCGGTCGCGACCAGAACACGGATCGCCCCGGTCTTGAATGATTCGAGCGCGCGGGTCCGCTCCGGCTGCGATCGATCCGAATGGATCGCAACCGCTTCGAGGCCGCGTCGGTCCAGATAGGTCGCCAGGCGCGTGGCGCCGATCTTGGTCCTCGTAAAGACCAGCACCTGGCGCCAGTCCTCCTTGGCGATCAGGTGGGCCAGCAGGGCCTCCTTCCGGTCGCGATCGACCGGATAGACCAGCTGGCGAACCGACTCGGCGGCGACATTCCGTGCGGCCACTTCGACCACTTCCGGGTGGTTGAGGATCGACCCGGACAGGCGCCGGATGTCGTCCGAAAAGGTGGCCGAGAACATCAGGTTCTGGCGCTGGGACGGCAGCAGCTCGATGATCCGTCGGATGTCCGGCAGGAAGCCCATGTCCAGCATGCGGTCCGCCTCGTCGAGGACGAGGATCTCGACCTGGCCCAGGTTCACCGTCTTCTGCCCGACGTGATCGAGCAGACGCCCTGGCGTCGCCACGAGGATCTCGATCCCGCCCCGGAGCTCCTTGATCTGCGGTTCGATGGGGATGCCGCCGTAGACGACCGCCGCACGGAGCGGGACGCTCCGGCCATACGTGTGAACGCTTTCGTCGACCTGCATGGCGAGTTCGCGGGTCGGGACCAGGATCAGGACCCGGACGGGGTGTCGCGCCGGAGAGAAGCTGGTGTTGGCATGCTTGCGCAGGCGATCCAGGATCGGAAGTACGAACGCGGCGGTCTTGCCGGTGCCGGTCTGGGCCGCGGCCAGGACATCGTGCCCGGCCAGTACGTGGGGGATCGCGGCCGCCTGAACAGGCGTGGGCTCGGTGTAGCCCTCTTCTGCCACGATCTGGACGAGATCGGCCGATAGGCCGAGCGTATCGAAGGTCAAAGGTTCTCCAGATCTTCCCGCCTTCTTCGTCCGCGCCTCAAGCGCCGGGACGTGAACCGGGCGGCGCGAGGATACC
>JAYWFP010000343.1:0-2926 GCA_043778745.1 Chloroflexota bacterium | reverse complement strand
CGTTGGGCTGCTGGCCAACCTCGGGTCGGCGGCAATCGCCGCAACGCTGACCTACGATCCCCTCGAGAATGGGCCGGCCGTCATCCTGTTGTTCGTGGGCGGGCTCGCGATGCTCCTTGGTGGAATCCTGACCGTCATCGCGCTCCTCCGATCGCCGGGTCGACCACGCCGGATTGGCGTCCTGTTCGTCAGCGGCTTCCTGCTCGCCGTGTTGGCCGGAATGCTCGTCAACTCCGTCTTCGCCTACACGTCGATGGACACGCCAGCGCTCCACCTCGCCGGGGGAGCCATCGCCCTCGTCGGCGGCACCCTGATGCTGATTGCCTGCGGTGCCCTTGGGCTGCTTGCGATCCAGTCGGGTCGCCCCGGCGCGGCGGGGTCGTGATGACCGGACTTCGAGGACTCGCGCATCTGTCAGTGCTGGTCATTCCGGATACCGAACAGTTTTGCCCCTGACGGCCGTTAGATGGGTGTCAATGCCTCTCGCATAGGAGCACCCATGAGCGCAGCCGCCCGCAGCATCCTCGTGTATTCGATTTACGTCTTCGGTCTCGGGGCAACCCTCACGCTTATCCCGAATGTGCCGCTCCCGATCTTCGGGCTCCCCGAGGCCACGGAGGTCTGGATCCGGGTGGCCGGGATGACCGTGATCTTCCTGTCGATCTTCTACTTCATCGCGGCCCGGAACGAGTACCGAGCTCTGTTCGTGGCGAGCGTGCCGATCCGGTTCGCCGTGGTGGGCTTCTTCGCCGCGTTCGCCGCCGCGGGCTTCAGCTCATGGAACCTGCTGCTCTTCACGCCGGGCGACGTGCTCTTCGCGATCTGGACGTGGATGAGCCTGCGCCGCGAGCCGATGGCCGCCTGATCGCTCACGTCGGCAGTTCGCTCGCGACGCCGAACCGCGCTGGCAGGCGCGGGTCCGTGAACACGCTCATCCGGTCGACAGTCGTAGCGGATACATCGACCACGAGCAGGGCGTAGAGCCGGAGCGCGCCTTCCCCGACGACTGAGTACAGGGCGAAGGCCGGCGTTCGATTGGCGTTGATCGGGACGAGTCGGGTCCTGACACCGCCCGCGAAGACCGACTCCGCAAGGAACGCGCCGATCGCCGCACGACCACGGATCAGCACGGCTGGTGGCATGGACACGACGGCGTCCTCGCGCAGCAGCGCGACGAGACCGGCCACATCGGCGGTCTCCCATGCCCGGACATACCGCTCCAGGAGCGCGCGAAGACCTCCGGGCTCAGCCGCCGGCAGACGCGCCGCGATGCGGTTCCGCCGGTCGTACTGACTCGAGATCGTCGTCCGTGCCCGGTGGAGCGCGCTGTTCGCCGCGGAGACGGAGATTTCGAGCAGCTCGCCGACCTCGACCGCCTGCCAGGCCAGCACGTCGCGCAGGATCAGGACGGCCCGTTGGCGCGGCGGCAGGAGCTGGAGAGCCGTGAGGAACGCGAGGGAGACCGATTCATGCGTGTCGTAGCGCGCTTCGGGCTCGGCCGAGGCATCGCCGAGGACATCGTCAGGGATCGGACTGATGCCGTCGTGATGGATCAGACTCGGCGCTCGCCGACGTTGCTCGATCATGTCGAGGCAGGTATTCGTCGTGATCCGGTAGAGCCAGGCGCGCAGTGAGATCGAGCGCTGGAACGTCCCACGGCCGCGCCAGGCACGGGTCAGCGCCTCCTGGACTGCATCCTCCGCGTCATCGAGCGACCCGAGCATCCGGTACGCGTGGACGATGAGTTCGCGACGAAACGGGCTCGTCTCTGCCCCGAACGCCTCGGCCGAATCGCCGAGGATCCCCGGTTCCGGTAGGCGTGTTTCATGCTCGGTGATCACGTAGCCCAGAGCATACGTCGCCGTTCGGCACGCCGAACCCGATCACGTAGCCAGAGCACACCTCGGCGTCCGGCATCGCCGAACCCGATCAGGTGACCCCGAAATTGAGCGGAAGCCTCGGGTCGAGGGCAACCTGCATCGCATCGCCGGACTGCGCCAACAGGATCGCTTCCCCCGCACGGTCGAGTGGCAGAACGTGCGAGACGATCGACCGGAGCGGATAGCGGTCCAGGTTCGCGAGCATGAGCTGCATGGACGGCTCGTACTCGGTGGCGCGCTCACCGCCGATGCCCAGCACGGACACGTTGCGGCTGCAGATATCCGAGTTCGGGTTGATCTGGACAGGGCCCATATCCACGAAGGCTCCCGCCTCGACGACCACGCCGCCGGTTCGCACCATGCGGAGTGCCTCGGTGAAGGTGGCGGGTACGCCACTGCAATCGAGGGCGACGTCGACGCCCCGCCCATCCGTCGCGTCCAGGATCGCCGCCACGCGCTCGTCCGTGCTCGTCGACCCGACATCGAGGCCGAGGTCCACGCCGAACTCCGCGGCCCGGTGGAGGCGTCCGGACAGAACGTCGGTTGCCGCGACGAACCCGGCTCCGAGCATTCGGCCCTTGACCAGATGGCACAGCCCCAGCGGCCCAACCCCGAGAACCGCCACCGAGAACCCCGATCGGCTCGCGCCCTGGGCGCCGAGGAGGGCCAGCGCGGAATCGACGCCGTGGGTGACGGCCATCACCTCGGTGATGACCGCGACCTCGTCCGGCAGTCCATCCGGGACGCGGAAGATCGGCGTTCCCGGGAGCAGGTACAGGAACTGGGACCAGCCACCGAACAGGCCCGGCTGGCGGGATAGGTTGAGGCTGTTGCCATAGTCCTCCAGCGACTGGCAGAAGTAGTACGGGAACTCATTGACGCAGTAATAGCAATGCCCACACGGCAGGTTGGCGCCCGGAACCACGCGGTCGCCGACCCGGAGTTCTGAACCGCTGCTGTCAAAGACGCGGCCGCCGACGCTCGCCACCGTTCCGACGTTCTCGTGTCCACAGATCAACGGGTACTCGAGGTCGCGCTCATGGGGC
>JAYWFP010000342.1:0-2943 GCA_043778745.1 Chloroflexota bacterium | reverse complement strand
GGGCGGCCGGCTGACATTCCTGGCCGGCACCCTCGGGCTCGGCTTGAACGGGGTCATCGGGTTCTATGGCTGGCCGACGGGCGCATCCGGGAGCGGATCGCCGGCTCCGGCGGATGTAGCCGCCGAGATCGAGGCACCGGTCCTCGCGATCTACGGTGGTGCCGACCCGAATATCGGTCCGGACGTGCGCGCGGCCTTCGACCTGGCCATGGACGCAGCGGCGCTCGAGCATCGGACGCTGGTCTACCCTGATGCCCCGCACTCGTTCTTCGATCGAAAAGCCGCCGAACACGCGGACGCGTCCGCGGCGGCATGGGCCGAGACCCTGTCGTTCATCCGGGCGCGGACCGGCTGAACGAGGCCAAGCCGGCTGAACGAGGTTCGGGCCGGCGAGACAAGCCTTCGGGCCGGGCCGAGGGACCCCGGCCCCGATCAGTTCTTCGCCCGAAGCCAGATGAGCAAGCCGATGGCACCCGCCACCACGATCGGCAGCCAGGGGCCCGGTAGCGCCGTCTGGAGCGCGTGGAATACGCCGTAGACGGCAAGGCTGATGGCCCGGAACGCCCCGGCGATCAGCCCGGTCAAGCCCTGGGCGACCGACTGAAGCAGGTTCCCCACTTGCTCCATAAGCACAGTGTCGTCCCGCGCGTCAACCCAGGTTGGGGGGAAGCACGCGCGAACATGGGTGGCGACTGCCGCGCGTCGGTACGAGGGCGGACTCGCGCCCGAACTCAGCCAACCGCCGTCACGGGGGCTCAGGCCTTGGTCAGGACCGCCGCCCCGTTATTGCGCGGCTTGAGGACCTCAACCCGTCCCGGCAGATCCGTATCGGCTGCCGTGGCCCGGAATGCCGCCTCGATCGCAGCGACGCCCGACACCTTGTTGGTGAAGGCGATGATCGCCGAGCCGGCGCCACTCAGGCACGCACCGATCGCGCCGGCCGATCGCGCGTCGGCGACGAGGCGCGGCAGCTGCGGGTACACCGCGGCTCGGTACGGCTCATGCAGCCGGTCCTCGGTCAACAGCCGCAGGATGTCGCTTCGCCCAGTCGCCATGCCGGCCACGCCGATCGCGACGCGCCCGAGGTTGGCGACCGCGTCGGCGCGCGGGACGCTGTCCGGCAGTGTCTTCCGCATCTCGTTCGTCGGCAGGCGGAGTTCGGGAATGAAGACCACGGCCCGGATACCGCGCTGCACGTCGAACCGGATCGCTTCCACGGAATCACCGACCGCGACCGATACGACGAAGCCGCCCAGCAGGACCGCGGCCGCGTTGTCGGGGTGACCCTCGATCCGGGTAGCCAGACGAAGCAGGTCGCTCGTCGACAGGACGTCACCCAGGAGCGCGTTTGCGGCCAGCAGCCCGCCGACGGTGGCCGCCGCACTCGAGCCGAGGCCGCGGGCCAGCGGGATCTTGTTCGTCATTTCGATCCGCCAGGACGCACCCTTCGGAACCTCGCCGTGGACCTCGGTGATCGCCGCTTCGACGCCGAGAATGAACCGGTTCTCGGCATCGGCCTGGAGCTCTCCCTCGCCCTGACCGATGACGGTCAACTCATGTTCGGGCTTGTTCCAACCGGCAACTTCCAGGACGACCTTGTTGGTGAGATCGAGCGCCATCCCGAGGCAGTCATAGCCAGCCCCGAGGTTCGCCGTCGACGCGGGAACCTCCACCTCAACTCGGTGCCCATCCAGCTCGGCCAACCAACTTGTTGTCATGCGCCTCCGAACCTCACAAGACCTACCAACCCAATGCCATTCGAACCGAGCCGACGTCGGCGTCTGACTCGATGATCCCAGCGCCTGCGGTACGTTCCGCGGTTTCCGGGTCCTTCAGGCCATTGCCCGTCAGAACGGCGACCACGAGCGCCTCCGGCTCGATGGCACCCGCCTGCGCCAGCTTGCGGATGCCCGCAATGCTGGCGGCCGACGACGGTTCGCAGAAGATGCCCTCGAGCCGCGCGAGGTCGGCATAGGCAGCAAGGATCTCCTCGTCAGTGACCGCCTCGATTTGACCTCCGGATTCGTCCCGTGCCGTGGTGGCCAGCGACCACGATGCCGGATTGCCGATCCGGATGGCCGTGGCGATCGTTTCCGGATGCTCAATCGGACGCCCGAGGACGATCGGCGCGGCGCCGGCAGCCTGGAATCCGAGCATCCGTGGCCGGCGCTCCACGATCCCGACTTCCGCGTACTCCGTGAACCCAGACCAGTAGGCGCTGATGTTCCCGGCATTTCCGACAGGGATCGCCAGGTAGTCGGGGGCTCGGCCGAGATCGTCGCAGATCTCGAAGGCCGCGGTCTTCTGCCCGGCAAGTCGATCCGGGTTGACGGAATTGACGAGGGTGATCGGGTGGTTCGGGTCGGAGGCCATCTCGCGGACCACGCGCAGGGCCTGATCAAAGTTGCCATTCACGGCCACGACCCGCGCTCCCGCCATCAGCGCCTGGAGCAGTTTCCCGATTGCAATGGCACCCCTGGGGAGCACCACGACCACCTCAATACCGGCTGCGGCGCCATAGGCCGCCGCTGACGCGGACGTGTTGCCCGTGGAAGCGCAGATCACGGATCGGGCCCCGGCCTCGAGCGCCTTGGCCACGGCCACGACCATACCCCGATCCTTGAACGAGCCAGTCGGATTCATGCCCTCGAGCTTGACGTGGAGGTTCGGGATGCCCACCTGGACACCGAGCCTCGGCACGGCAACAAGCGGTGTACTTCCCTCGCCAAGCGACAGGTTTGGCGTGGCCGCGGTGATCGGCAACCGCGCGCCATATCGGGCGAGGATCCCGGATCGGGCCATGCTGTCGGTCATCGGATCACCGGATAGGCAACGCCCGAGGGCCCGATGAACACGTCGCCATCCATCGGTGGCAGCGCGGCGACCGACCCCGAGGCCATCCCGAGTCCCGCCCAGGTGCTGCCCCCTTGACGCGAGATGGCG
>JAYWFP010000341.1:0-2948 GCA_043778745.1 Chloroflexota bacterium | reverse complement strand
ATGTCCGGTCAGGCCAAGGGCGGCCACTACGTCGCCTTCGGCGAGTACGGGCTGGCTACCCTGGAACCGGCGTGGATCACCAGCCGCCAGATCGAGGCCGCTCGACGGGCGATGACCCGGTCAGTCAAGCGCGGCGGCAAGATCTGGATCCGGGTCTTCCCGGACAAGCCAGTCACCAAGAAGCCGGCGGAAACCCGCATGGGCTCCGGCAAGGGGGCGCCCGACCATTGGGTCGCGGTCGTCAAGCCCGGCCGAATCCTGTTCGAGATGGCCGGTGTTGGTCGCGAAGAGGCGACCGAGGCCATGCGCCTGGCGAGCCACAAGCTCCCGGTCCAGACGCGAATCGTGATCAAGGAGGCCGCTGTGACGGAGGGAACCGATGACTGACATCGGCAAGGTCCGCGAGCTGTCCGATACCGAGCTCGAGCAGGCCCTCCGGGACGCCAAGCAGGATCTGTGGAGCGCCCGGTTCGCCCTGTCCACCCGCCAGCTCAATGACACGAGCACCATCCCGCAGACCCGTCGCCAGATCGCCCGGATCCTGACGGTCCAGCGCGAACGACTCACCCCGCAGGCGGCATCTGCCGCCCGCAAGTCGGCCTAAGGAATTCCACGATGAATGCACCCACCGTGCCCGAGACGGGCCAGCGCAAGACGAAGACCGGTCGCGTCGTCAGCGACAAGATGGACAAGACGATCGTCGTTTCCGTCGAGCGGCTGACCAAGCATCGGCTGTACAAGCGCGTCATTCGGCTGTCGACGAAGTTCAAGGCCCATGACGAGACCAACGACGCCCGCGTCGGGGACACCGTCCTCATCGAGGAGTCACGGCCCCTGTCGGCGACCAAGCGATGGCGGCTCATTCGAGTCGTCCAGCGCGCTGGAGATCATGGTTCCGTGGCCGACATGGTCGGCGAAGAGGCCGCCGTCACGGAGGCCATCCACGGCGCCGCGCATCCCGGGCGTGATCGAGCCCACGCCCAAGCCGAAGCGGCTGCGGGCGAGGTTGCCGACTTGGCTGTCGGCGATGTCGCTGACGCGGTCGAACTGACCGAGGAGGGAGCGTGATCCAGCCAGAGTCTCGCCTCAAGGTCGCCGACAACACGGGTGCCCGAACCATCCAGTGCATCCGGGTGATGGGTCGCTCCCTCAAGACGACCGCCGGCGTCGGCGATGTGATCATCGCGAGCGTCAAGCAGGCCATCCCGAACGCCGCCGTCAAGAAGGGCGACGTGGTTCGCGCTGTGATCGTTCGGACCGCCAAGGAATACGGGCGACCCGACGGCAGCTACATCCGGTTCGATGAGAACGCCGCTGTCCTCATCAACAACCAGGGCAATCCCCGCGGGACGCGGATCTTCGGGCCGGTTGCGCGCGAACTTCGCGATCGCAACTACATGAAGATCGTCTCGCTCGCCCCGGAGGTGCTGTGATGGTCCGCCAATACGTTCACGGCCACCCGACTCGGGTGCCGGAGATCCGTCGCGGCGACACCGTCGTCGTCCTGGCGGGCAAGGATGCCGGGAAGCGCGGCAAGGTCGAGAAGGTCATCCGTCGGACCGCCAGCGCTTCGGCACTTCGGGTTCCGTTCCGGCGTGGCACGAACACGAGCGGTACCACGGTTGTGGTCGAGGGCCTGAACATCGCCAAGCGCCACACGAAGCCTCGCCAGAGCGCCGGTCGGACCGACCGGGTGCCGAAGGTCCAGCAGGGCGGGATCCTGGAGATCGCGATGCCCCTCGACGTGTCGAAGGTCATGGTCGTCTGCCCGAGCTGCGACCTGCCAACAAGGATCGGCCACGCAACGCTCGAGGACGGGCATCGTGTTCGCACCTGCAGCCACTGCGGCAAGGCTCTGGAGGTGACGGCATGATCGCCAGCAACCTCAGGGACCGCTATCAGTCGGACGCCGTGCCCGGGCTGCAGAAGCAGTTCGCGTACACGAACCCGATGCAGGTACCGCGGCTCGAGAAGATCGTCGTCAACGTCGGTCTGGGCGAGGCACTCACCAATGCCAAGGCCGTCGATGCCGCGTCCAAGGACCTGGCACAGATCACCGGCCAGAAGCCGATCGTGACCCGCGCCAAGAAGTCGATCGCCCAGTTCCGCGTTCGGACCGGCAACCCGATCGGCCTCAAGGTCACGCTTCGCGGCCAGCGCATGTGGGACTTCCTCGAGCGGTTCTCGCTCCTGGCTCTGCCCCGCATCCGCGACTTCCGGGGGGTCCCGGGACGCTCATTCGATGGACGCGGAAATTACACGATCGGCCTCAAGGAACAGATCGCGTTTCCCGAGGTCGATTACGACAAGGTTGACCGTCTCCGAGGGCTGGAGATCACGATCGTGACGACGGCAAAGACCGACGAGGAGTCCCGGCGTCTGCTGGAACTGCTCGGCATGCCGTTTGCCTCGTAGGCGGGGAGGAGACCATGGCTAAGAAATCGATGATTGCAAAGGCAAAGCGAACGCCGAAGTTCCCGGTTCGCGGCTACCACCGGTGCACGGTGTGCGGACGCCCGAGGGCCTTCATGCGTCGCTTCGCACTGTGCCGGATCTGCTTCCGCGAGCGCGCCCTGGTTGGCGAGCTTCCGGGCGTCACGAAGTCGAGCTGGTAGGAAGCCGATGAACATCTCTGATCCAATCGCCGACATGCTCACTCGCGTGCGCAATGCGTCGCGGGCACGCCATCTTGACGTGGCCGTCCCGGCGTCGCGCACGAAGCGGGAGATCGCGCGCATCCTCAAGTCCGAAGGCTTCATCGCCGACTGGACCGAGGAGCAGGCGGGCCCGGGCACGGTCATCAAGATGACCCTGCGCTACGTGGACGGCAAGGTGCCGGTCGTTTCCGGGCTGAAGCGCATCAGCAAGCCCGGCCTGCGTGTCTACGCGGGCAAGACCGACATCCCGCGCGTGCTGGGTGGGCTCGGCATCGTCATCGTCAGTACCAG
>JAYWFP010000340.1:0-2976 GCA_043778745.1 Chloroflexota bacterium | reverse complement strand
CAGCAGCGACATCTCGTCGTGGCTCGGGTATTCCCTGCCGGATGTCCCCGGCATCGGCCTGATCCCGGCGATCATCGGCACCATCGTCTTCGGGTATGGCGGCGTGGTCTTCCTGCGTGGTGCTCGAGGTGAGCTGAAGGATCGCCAACCGGGGATGATGACCCTCATCTCGCTGGCCATCCTCGTTGCTTTCGTGACCAGCTGGGCCGGCACGCTCGGCGCCTTCGAAGTCGAGATCTGGTGGGAGCTCGCAACGCTCATTTCGATCATGCTCCTCGGGCACTGGCTGGAGATGCGATCGATCGCCCAGGCCCGGGGCGCCCTGTCGGCCCTGGCCGAGCTTCTCCCGGACACCGCCGAGCGGGTGATCGGCGATTCGACCGAGACCGTCGCCCTCGCGGCCCTCGTCATGGGTGACATTGTCCTGGTCCGGCCTGGCGCGCGCGTGCCTGCCGACGGCGAGATCGTGGATGGAAGTGCCGACGTCGACGAATCGATGATCACCGGCGAATCGCGTGCGATCGCCAAGGAGTCGGGTGATCGCGTGGTCGCCGGGACCGTCGCGGCGGGTGGTTCGCTGCGCGTGCGAGTTACAGCCGTCGGGGACGGAACCGCCCTGTCCGGGATCATGCGCATGGTGGCCGCTGCCCAGGCGTCGGCATCGCGGGCGCAGGCACTCGCAGATCGGGCCGCGGCGCTCCTGTTCTATGTAGCCCTCGCCTCCGGCGTGGCCACGCTGGTGATCTGGTGGTTCCTCGGAGATCCGGAGGGAGCCCTCGTTCGAACAGCGACCGTCCTCGTGATCGCGTGTCCGCATGCGCTCGGGCTGGCGATCCCGCTGGTCATCGCGATCTCGACGTCCCTCGGCGCTCGAAATGGGCTCCTGGTCAAGGATCGGCTCGCCCTCGAACGAGCTCGCGAGCTCGATCTCGTGATCTTCGACAAGACCGGAACCCTCACGCGAGGCGAACCGGCCGTCACCGGGGTGCTCGCTGTCGATGGCATGACCGATGACGATGTCCTTCGCATGGCTTCCGGCGTCGAGACGGATTCCGAGCATCCCTTGGCCCGTGCGATCGTCCGGGCGGCCGCGGATCGCAGACTTGCCACGACGGCTGCGTCGAATTTCGAGGCGCTCGAGGGTCGGGGCGCGCGCGCGTCCATCGATGGCCGGATCGTCGCGGTTGGCGGCCCGCGTCTGCTCGCGGACCTCAAGCTCGCACCTCCCGACGGCCTGGACACGCAAGGCTGGGCCGACCGGGGAGCAACGGTTCTCCACGTCGTCGTCGATGGCCGGGTCGCCGGTGCGCTGGCGCTCGAAGATGACATTCGGCCTGAGTCCGCGGAGGCAGTCAGCCGGCTGCACGCTCTCGGTGTCCGGGTGGCGATGATCACCGGAGACAGCGAGGCCGTCGCGAATGCCGTGGCCGCCAAGCTCGGAATCGACGAGGTCGCCGCGCAGGTACTGCCGGCCGACAAGGCCGCCGCCGTCCGCCGGTTCCAGGCAGGCGGCCGGAAGGTGGCCATGGTCGGCGATGGCGTCAATGACGCACCGGCCCTCGCCACGGCAGATGTCGGCATTGCGATCGGCGCCGGCACGGACGTGGCCATCGAATCAGCCGGGATCGTGCTCGTTCGAAGCGATCCGCGCGATGTGGTCGGGGCAATCACCCTATCCAGGGCGACCTACCGAAAGATGATCCAGAACCTCATCTGGGCGACCGGCTACAACCTGGTGGCCATTCCCGTGGCGGCCGGCCTCCTGGTGCCGTGGGGGATCGACCTGCCGATGGCGGTTGGGGCTGTTGCGATGAGCGCTTCGACCATCATCGTCGCCGCCAATGCTCAGTTGCTGCGGGGCCTTCGGTTGCGGGCAGGCCCCGTCTGAACCAAGGCCTGGCGCACGGGTAGACGCGGGTCGGGTCCATGCGCCTCGCAATGTGAATGCATCTATTGACAATCTATCACGCCGCGATATAGTCGGGGCATGGAAACCACCGCGCAGCCCCAGCCAACGCCGTCCCTGTCGAGAACGGCCATGCACGTGCTTCTCGCAATCGGGCCGGACGACCGCCATGGTTACGCGATCATGGCTGAGGTCGCCCGGATTACCGGCGGTGCGGTCCGTCTGGGTCCCGGCGCCATCTACACCACGATCCGGCGGCTCCTCGACGACGGTCTGATCGAGGAGAGCGACGATCGGCCGGACCCTGAGATGGACGACCAGCGCCGCCGCTACTACCGGCTCACCGCCGTCGGCCGGGCGGTCGCCGCGTCGGAGGTGCGGCGTCTGGACGGCATCGTCCAGGCGGTCCGTGGCTGGGCTTTCGAGGGATCGGGATGAACCAGCCCGAAGCGTCCCACGAGCGGGCCTATCGCGGCCTGCTCCGGCTGTACCCATCGGAATTCCGGGCCCGTTTCGGCGATGAGATGGTCCAGCTCTTCGGCGATCAGCTCCGCGACCCACGAACGCGGCGGGTCTCGTCAGGACCGGACGGCACTGCCCAGATCTGGATCCGAACGCTGAGCGACCTGGCCGTAACCGCCGTGTCCGAACACGTGAGAGAGGATCGAACGATGGCGCATTCGCTGACCGAGGCTCCGTCAATCCCGACCCGCGCGCTCGGTGCCCTCGGGGTCCTGGGTGGCGTAGCACTGGTTCTTGCGTTCATTCCAAATCTGCCATGGATCTGGGACTTCGTTGCCGTTCGGCTCGTCCTGTTCAACGTCGGCGCGATTGCCCTTGGGCTCGCCGCGTACCGTGCCGGGGCGCTCGGTTCTGAACGCTCGTCCGTCATGGTCGCGGGAGCGATGATCCTTGCCAATGCCTGGTATCTCGTGATGGTGATCGCCGGCATCGGCCGCCCGCAGTTTCCTGAAGCGGACCCCGACTTCCGGCTCATCGGGTTCTACGCGGGCGCTGCGATGTGGCTCACCGATGCGGTGTTCGGGTACCTGATCTGGCGCGTGGGTACG
>JAYWFP010000339.1:0-2983 GCA_043778745.1 Chloroflexota bacterium | reverse complement strand
AACGCGGCACGCCATTCCGCTCGCATGCCCGTAGCGTGTTCAAGGTTCCGACCACGTTCGTCATCACCCCCTCGGAGGGGTGCAGCTCGACGATCGGGACGTGCTTGAGGGCGGCGGCGTGAAATACGACATCGGGCTGGTGTTCGCGCACCACTCCTTCGATCGCAGCCAGCGAGCGAACGTCGGCCAGCACCGTCTGGAAGTGGACACCTCCAGCGCCGGACGCGTGATCCCCGAGCTCTCGTTCGATGTTCCAGAGCGCCTCCTCGTGATGGTCGAGGACGGTCACCTGACGAGGGCCGAGGGCAAGAATCTGGCGGACCAATTCGCTGCCAATGGACCCGCCGCCACCGGTGACCAGAACGCTCGCACCGTTCAGATAGCTCGCCACGGCGTCGAGATCGATGACGGCCGGCTCGCGGCGCAGCAAATCCTCGACGCTGATGTTGCGAACGGCGGTGAGCTGGAACTCGCCGCTCAGGAGCTCGCGCGGCGGCGGGACCGTGCGGACCGTGAGACCGTTCCGGATCCCGGCTTCGTAGGCCTGCCGGATGACCGGACCCGGGGCCCGGGGCATGGCCACGAGGAGCTGGCGGGCGCCCGTGCGACGGACCGCCGATTCGAGGTCGTCGAGCCCGCCGAAGACCGGCTTCCCCATGAGCCGGAGGCCGCGCTTGGCGGGGGCATCGTCGAGGAACCCGACGATGAGCAGGCCCGCCGCCTGATCGCGAGCCGCGACGCGGGCAACCGTGGATCCGACCTCGCCGGCGCCATAGACCAGCGTCCGAACGACGCCACGCTCCTCGTCGGTCCCGCCGGATGCCCCGCGCCGCTCGAGGCCGGCCCGCAGGGCGAATCGACCGCCGCCGACGAGGGCGAGGATGAGCAGGCCCTCGATCGCGAAGACCGAGCGCGGGAAGCTGGCCGTTCCCTGCGTCCCGACGGCCGCCAGCCCGAGGAACGTGACGAAGGTCACGCCGATCGCCACCAGCACGGCCCCCGCGAGCGCGAACATCTCGTCGACGGAGGCATACCGCCACTCACGGCGATAGAGCCCGAAGGCCACCAGAACGGGCGGCGTGACGACGATTGGCAGCAAGGCGACCGGCATGTACGGCGCAAGCCAGCCGCCGACGTTGCCGGCATCGAAACGCAGGGCGAACGCGATCACGACTGCCATCGCAGAGGCGACGACGTCGTAGACGAACAGATGCCGGCCGCGTGGTACGAATTGCAGGCTGCGGAGCCAGTCAGGCACGGGCAAGATCCGCCCGAATGACGGCCGGAGGGACGATGACGCGTCCGACGAGGGCACGCGGCGTCTGAGCCAGGATCCAGAAGTCCAGCCGCGCGGAGCGATGGTGCAGATAGGCGAGATCCAGGCGCACCTTGCCGGGAAGGATCTCCTCGCGGTAGTGCCGCTCCGGGTCGCCTCGATCGATCCGCTCCGCCTCGTCTGCATGGAGGAGCTGGGCGAGGCCGGTGATCCCCGGCCGGGCAGTGAAGACCTCGCGGTGGACGGGGTCTGAAAGGTCGACGAAGCGCGGCGACTCCGGCCTGGGGCCGACCAGGCGCATCTCCCCCCGGACGACGTTCCAGAGCTGCGGCAGCTCGTCGAGCCGATAACGGCGGAGGCGCCGGCCCAGGGAGGTAAGGCGGGCATCATCGCGAACGGTCACCTCCGCGCCGACGGCGTCCGGGTCCCAGCGCATCGTTCGGAGCTTCAGGCAGCGGAACGGACGGCCGCCTTCGCCAACCCGGGTCGACAGGTAGAGGACGGGGCCCGGGGAGCCGAGCCGGACGGCGACCGCGAGGGCGGCGACCAGCGGCAGCGTCAGCAGAGCGGCGAGCCCGGCGATCAGGCGCTGGAGCGGGTCTGGCACGGACGCGACGGAGCCTCCTCGGCGGCAAGAAGCCAGATCATACCGACTCCGCGGTCCGCGCCCATCCCGCAGGTCAGGAGCGTGCACGAGCGGCCCGCCTATCATGGCCGCCACATGAACGCTGCACCCACCACCGGACCCCGCCGCCGGCCGCGACTACTCCTCTACGCAATGTATGACCCGGCCGGCATTGACAGCGCCCCGAAGGTCCGGATCGCCATGCTGGGATCGGCGCTGGAGAGGATCGCGGACGTGGAGCGAGTTCAGGGCGGCAGGATGTCGAGAATGCGAGCCAGCCTCCGATGGTGGGCCGGCGGCGGACTCCGGCGTGTCGACGCCATCTACGTCGAGTCCTCAACGACCGTGGCATCTCCATTCGACCTGGCCTTCCTAGCCTGGGCCCGCTGGAACCATCGGCCGGTGGGCGTCTACTTCCGCGATGCCTACCAGCTCTTCCGAGGCGTCTACCCGCGCACCCAGGGCCGGCAGTGGCTCAGCGACCTGGCGTGGCGCGCCTCGCTCCCGATCCTGCGCCGCCTCGCAACGGTCCGCTATGCGCCAACCGACGGCCTGGCGCAGGTCCTCGGCCTCGGCTCCACCGTTCTCCTGCCACCTGGGGGTGATCCGGGGTCGCCCGACCTCGGTGTCGGCAAGATGCCCGTGGTCGCCTATGTCGGCGCGGCAAACCCGGCTGACGGCTTCGACGGTCTAATCGAGGCGATGGCGATCGTCCGCGCGCAGGTACCGGAAAGCCGACTCGTCGTGGTCGCGCCGCGGCTCGATCCCGGGTTTCGTCCGCCCTCATTCATGGAGTACGTCCAGTCCGGACGGTCGGGGCTTCCCACGATCCTCGCTCCGGTCCGCGTGTGCGTTATCCCGCGGCCGGTCAACACGTATACGGACCTCGCGATGCCGGTCAAGTTGCGGGAGTATCTGGGGCTCGGGAAGCCGGTCGTCGCGACGGCGGCACGAGAGACGGCCAAGGTGCTCGAGGCGTCGGGCGCGGGCCTCACCGTGGCCGACTCGCCGGCAGCGATCGCGGCCGGTCTCCTCCGCCTGATCGAAGAACCGGGCCTGGCCGAATCGATGGGGCGAAACGC
>JAYWFP010000338.1:0-2987 GCA_043778745.1 Chloroflexota bacterium | reverse complement strand
CCAGGCTGACCAGTTCCCGCGTCAACTGTCGGGCGGTGAGCAGCAACGAACGGCAATCGCCCGGGCCCTCGTTCATGATCCGCGTCTGGTGATCGCGGATGAACCGACCGGCAACCTCGATCCCCTGATCAGCTGGGAGATCATCCAGCTCCTGCTGCGGATCAACCAGCTTGGCGTGACGGTGCTGATGGCGACGCACAACGCCGAAGTCGTGACCGCCCTTCGGAAGCGCGTCGTCGCCCTCGAAGAGGGACGGATCATCCGCGATGAGGTCGGTGGCCGCTACCACCGGCAGGGCTGACCGAATGATCCGGTTCCTCGTCTTCAGCCTCTCGCGTGCGTGGCAGGGTTTCTGGCGGAACGGCGCCATGAGCATCGCCGCGACCGCGACGATGACCCTGATGCTGCTGCTTCTGTCCGGGTTCTTCATCGTCCAGAACGGCCTGCTGGCCGGGCTGCAGTTCGTGGAGCAGAAGGTGGAAGTTGTCGCTGACCTTCGGGCTACGGCCTCCGAGGCCGAAGTCGAGCAGCTCCGCCTCCGGATCGGATCCCTGCCCGAGGTCCGAGTCGTTACGTTCGTCTCGAAAGAGACCGCGCTCCAGCGATTCCGTGATGCCCGGGCTGCTCAGGGCGAGGAAGATCTGACCTCATATCTGGACGCCAATCCGCTCCACGCGAGCCTGGAGGTCAAGCTTCGCGATCCGTCCGACTTCACCGCGGTCACCGACGCGCTGCGCGCGGATCCCCTGGTCGAGCGGGTCAAGAACATCACCGATCTCGTGGCCCGGGTCCTCACCGTAACGGACTTCCTGCGCACGGCCGGGATCGTGATCCTCGCGATCATCGGTGCCATCGTCCTGTTCATCATCATCAACACGATCCGTCTCGCGGTCGTCGCCCGGGCCGAGGAAATCGAGGTCATGCGACTGGTCGGCGCATCCGACGCCTTCATCCGCTGGCCGTTCGTGTTCGAGGGCGCGCTCGTCGGGCTGATCGGGGCGGCGATCACGCTCGCAGTCATTGCCATCGCGGCGGATTCGCTCGGCACGTTCATGTTCGACTTCTTCAGGGTCCTCCCGATCCGGGTCGGGGCGATCGCACGAGACGTGGCGGTGCTCGTCATTGGATCCGGGGTCGGCCTCGGCGTGCTCGGCGCATTCGTGTCGGTCCGGACATACCTGATCCGCTGACATCGGGCGAGCCTGGGGCGGCTCACGGGGCGGCTTCTGGGCACCATTCGGTGAAGGCGGGGCCAAGGCTCCGTGTCATTTCGATCACGATCGATCCGCGGGAGGGACGCCGAGCGTAGGATCGTCGACGGCCATGTAGGCTTTCGCACCACGCGCGGCGTCTGACCGGACGCGGAGGCGACCCGAACCCAACGCGATTTCAAGGCTGAGGAAACTTCGAACAATGCTCCCCGACGCTACACCTCCTGCCGATCAAGCCGCGTCCCTCGATGCTCTGCCTGCGCCGACCGAACCCGGGCCGGACACGGGGGCTGTAGCAGCGACACTGCCGCCTGCCGTCAGTCCGGTCGTTGCGACCGGCAGCGGGCGCGGGCGTCGCGGGCCGGGATCGATCCTGCTCGGCATTGCCATCGTCCTGGTCGTCGTCCTGAGCGGCGGAGCCCTGTTCGCCTCGGGCTACGTCCTCGGCCAGCGACAGGTGGCCCAGCCCGGGACGGCGGCGACCGACGAGGCCGCATTCCAGCCGTTCTGGGATGTGTACGCGGCGATCCGCGATCGCTATGCCCTCGGGCCGGTCGACAAGAAGTCCCTGGTCGAAGGTGCGATCAAGGGCATGGTCGAGGCAGTCGGCGATCCGTACTCCACGTACCTCACGGCGGAGGAGTTCCGGAACACGCTCAAGGACATCTCGGGAGAGTTCGAGGGCATCGGGGCGGAGATCGGAACGGTGGATGCTCGGGGTGCGACCGTTGATTGCGCGACCTTCGGGGCCGAGTGCCGCCTGGTGATCGTGGCTCCGTTGGACGGCAGCCCTGCGCTCAAGGCGGGTCTGAAGCCCGGCGACGTGATCGCAAAGGTCGACGGCTCCACGCTCGACGGCCTGACCCCGAACCAGGCCCGGGACCGCATTCGCGGCAAGAAGGGGACCGATGTCGTCCTGACGATCGAGCGCGCCGGGGTCGCCGCCTTCGAAGTGACGATCACGCGCGACGTCGTGCACCAGCGCGAAGTCATCACCGATACGTACGCGGACGGCTCGATTGCCTACGTTCGGCTGACCGGCTTCTCGGACAACGGGGCGACGGCGTTCGTGGAGGCCGTCAAGGCAGCGGTCGACAAGGGTCAGACGAAGATCATCCTGGATCTGCGCGGCAATCCCGGCGGGTTCGTGACGGCGGCCAGAACCGTCGCCAGCACGTTCATCAAGGACGGTCCCGTGTTCTGGGAGGAGGACGCCCAGGGAACGACCAGCCCCACCGAATCGCTGGGCAAGGGCGTTGCGACCGACGCCGCCATCCAGGTTGCGGTCCTCATCGACAAGGGCAGCGCCTCAGCCAGTGAAATCGTGGCCGGTGCCCTGCAGGACACGGGCCGAGGAACGCTCATCGGAGAGACTTCGTACGGCAAGGGCACGGTCCAGACGTGGATCGAACTCAACAACGACTCCGGCGGCGTGAAGCTGACCGTCGCGAAGTGGCTGACCCCGAAGAAGCGCTGGATCCACAAGATCGGCCTGACGCCTGACATCGAGGTCACCGTCCCCGCCGACAATCCGGCCGGCAAGGATCCCGTGCTCGATCGGGCCATCGAGTTCCTGTCTGGATCGGGCGCGCTGCCCATCGTCCTGCCGCACGCGGCATAAGCCAGTTGCCATCACCGGTTCCATCCGGTACGGTACCCCCGAACGAAAGGAGGTGATGTGCAGTGTCGTATCTCAGTAGCTGCACCACCTCGCCGGAGCAGTCCGTCTAACCGGCCTCTCCGTGCGGGTGGCAGCCGCAATGAACGCCGGTCCGC
>JAYWFP010000337.1:0-2989 GCA_043778745.1 Chloroflexota bacterium | reverse complement strand
ACGAAGTTGGGTTTCCGCCTGCGCCGCCGATCCGGGCCGGCGTCGGCGGCGCGGCGCGGGCGGCTGGGTTTCGGGCCGGCGTGGCCGTCCGGGATTCCGCCTGCTCTGCCGCCCGTGCGAGCACCCAGATGAGATCGGCCAGACGGTTCAGATACGGGACAAGATACGCACCCGGCACAAGACCCTCGCGACGAAGGCCCACGGCTCGGCGCTCGGCGCGGCGCAGGATCGTGCGGGCGAGCTCGAGGGCGGCGCTCGTGGGGGTTTCGCCCGGCACGACGAACTCGGTCGGCATGGTGATCGAGGCCTCTGCTTCGACCAGGATCCGCTCCACATCCCGGAGCATCGCTTCGGACACGCACGTTCGACCGTCCTCCAAGCGATCCCAGGCGTCCGGGTTCGTGGCGAGTTCCGCCCCGACCACGAACAGCTCGCGCTGGAACCGCAGAATCAGGTCGCCCAGGCCACCGAGCGTGGGCCCGAGGGTGTCGACGCGCCGCTTGACGCCCAGGTTGGCCCGCGCGAGCCCGAGCGCGGCAACGGCCTCGTCGATGGTGCCGTAGGCCTCGGTGCGCGGATCGTCCTTGGAGATTCGATCGCCGCCGAAGAGAAGTCCCGTCGTCCCGTCATCGCCCTTGGTGGTCGCGACGATGGAATCGATCGGAGATCGCCGGTTCACCACGTCAGCGTCGGCTCACCACATCAGGCCCGCGTCTTTCGGATCCCACCGCTCGGCCAGCAGGGTCACCTTCACGGGATGGTCGACGACGGATTCGGCCTGCTCCTTGACCTGCGCGATCATCGACCCGGCGTACGGGCAGAACGGCGTGGTCAGGATCATCTTGATCTCGGTTTCTTCGGTGCCCAGGATCACCTGCTTGATCAGCGCCAGTTCCACGACGTTCATGCCGATCTCGGGATCCACTACAGCGCGGAGGGCATCGAGGATCGCAAGTTCGGTGGCTCGGCGCTCCGCATCGAACGCGGGCGCGGGGGTTGAGCCGGCCGCGGCGGCGGGCGTGGCGGCGGGCGCGACGTCCGCGGGCGTGGCGGCGTCCGCGGCTACTGCCGAGGGGGTGATTTTGGTATCGACGGCGTCGGTCATGGTGCTTGGGGCGCTCCGTTACTGGACCGAGAGCGTATCACCAGTCCGTTCGAGTGCCCGCCAGCGGCCACCCGGCCGCGGGGCCACCCTAGGTGTGATGCCCACACACGTTGTTGACAGACGCCCTGGCCGCGCACCGCGCCGTGCGTGGGCTGGGCGTCGGCCGCCGTGATCGATCTGGTTAATCAGCAGTGCTTTTGTCGAGCGTGGCGATACCCCTTATCCGTCGACTTGGCTGTTCGGCCGAGCGTGGACCACCACGGTTTGATGAATCAGGTCGATCATTCGCGCGGCAGGTCCGTGTCAACAACGTCCCTGGGAACTACACCTAGGTGCTTGGCCCGCCGGGCGCGGGGGCAGTCACGTTGCTTGGCCCGCCCGGCCGGATCCGGCGCGGCGACCGCCCGGCCGCGCAGTCCCCAGATACGACGGGGAGTCGTGCTAATGGCCCTCGTGGCGGGATTCGCCCCCAAAAACGACCGGGGTTCGTACTAGGTGCCGACAAGAGCCTTGAGCGCGTCTCAAGCGGCGCCACTGCCCTCAATCTGAGCACGAACCTGGCACCAAACGGCCGGTCGCAGCCCTGAGCACGGCTTGAATCATGACGCGGCCGCACCTACCACGAACGGGTGTCGTATCTGGGGAAAGTCGGCGCGGACCGGCTGGCGTTGAGCGTCGAATGGCAGCGCCGCCATGGTCGAGCCGGCACGTCGAATTCCTCGTTGCGGCGGGCATGGCCGGGCACATCGTAGGGCTCCTTCGTCGCGCCGGGAGCGAGGGTGAACCTTGACTTCGGCCGATTCCGGTTCATCGTGGCGTCGATCGACTGGCGTCGATCTTCGTGATGAGGCTGGACATGAATAGTCTCGGCGTCGTTGATCCGCTCGGGCTTCCGGCACCAGTTGACCGATTCCTGCGCGGAGTTCCGCGAGCGGCATGGCTGTACTTTGCGCTGGCGCTCGTCGTGACAGTGGCGGCACCTTGGGGGAGTTTCGCTTCGGGTCTCGCTGCGTCCGTCTCGCTCCTGTTCGTGGCCGGTCTATCCCATGGCTTGATGGTCGCCTTGCCGGGCATCGCCCTGCTCCGCCAAGCCTCGATTCGAACTGATGCGCCTGCTGCGTTCCGTGCGCTCGTCGTCATTGCCGTCGGGACTGTCCTCCTTCCGCTCGGCAGCGTGATCGGCTATCGGATCCTCCTGTCCGGGCCCGATTTCGAGGGCGCGGCCCAGTTCCTCTCGGCCCTCGCGGTGACGCCCGGCTGGGTGGTCGTTGCCGTCGGATGGTTGGCCCTCGCACGGGCCTTCGCAGCACGCCATCCGGAGCCCATACCAACCCCGTTTGCGATCGTGGCGGGTCTTGCGATCGTGGCCATCATCGGCTCGGCTCTTGCGCGCCTATTTTCGAACATCGAAGTGCTCGGTTACGCGTCGATTTCGAGCGGGGAACTCACTCTCCGCGTCGTGGAGTCAGCTTCCTATGTCGTCCTCGCGGCTGCCTGGGCGATCCTGACGTGGCAGTTCTCCGCGAGGCTGTCGACCGATCGGTCGCCGGCCATCTTGGCGGCGGCGGCATGGGCGGTGGTCGTCGCATTGGGGGCCGGTTTCCTCGTCCTGACCGGCGGATGGCTCAGCGCCTCCCTTATCGCCGACATCACGCCCGCCTTAAACACCATCTCGACGGGCCTCGTCGTGCTGCCGCCGATCACGATGGCGGGTGCCGTCGCGTTCGGGCTCTTGGAGCGCATCAGCGCCCGGACACCTGGAGACGCGACAGCACGGTAGGTTCTGGCGCGAACAGGCTGGGGGAGTGCCTATCGATCCACCTCGCAGATCATCGGAGAGGGCGATGGCGACAGGCGAAATCCTGTCCACATGATCGGGCGGCT
>JAYWFP010000336.1:0-2994 GCA_043778745.1 Chloroflexota bacterium | reverse complement strand
ACCGGTCGCAGAGGACGTCTCAGCCGGGACCCAGGGTGACCTGCTGCTCGCAACTTGTGCACCGGAACAGGCGCCCGACCGACCACTGTCGCTCGGGGTCATGGGCGGCGACGTCGTGATCAGCGCTGGGCTCACGCTGGTCGGGGGTTTGCACGGGCGCCAGGTCGCCCCATGAGCCGTCGGCGTGGCGGTGCGTGATCCGAAACTCGGCATAGTCCATGCGCATCATGTTCATCGACCGGTCCTCCTGGCTGTCGTGGGCAACGGGTCACACTCGTATTGCTCAGATGAGCGTACACGCCGCGAGATCGCGTGGGGTCGACCGGGCGAGCGTGGAATTGATCCGCGGGCGTGATCGACGAAGCGTATGAGCGCTCGGCGTCGAGATCCGCCGGGCGATGGAGAGGTAGCCGCCCGATCCTGCCGTTACGGGCGGACGGCGGTCGCGGAATCGACAGACTCTGCGGTCGATTCGGACTCCGACGGCGTAGCGCGTGCCATAGCGGCATCCAGGCGTTCGAGGTAGGGCTTCGCTCCGACGCGCTGGAAGATCGTGCGAGCCTGCTCACCGGCCAATCGTGCCTCGGGGATGTCCGGTCCCAGGAGCAGGACGAAATCGAGCGCGACGCGCGCGACCTCGAACTCGTAGCCCACTTCTGGGAACCCCCGCAATGCATCGAGAAAGCCCTCGATCGCGTCCGTCTGGTGACCTTCGAGGGCGGCGATTCCGGCCCGTGCCGCGACGCCGCTGGCAGTGGCGGCGCGTCCGGGCGAGGGATCGGCGTCCATTCGATCGGCCGCAGCGCGTGCCCGTTCAGGATCCCCCAGCCAGAGGGCCGCTCGAACGGCCGGGACGAGGCAGAACTCGCTCACCGTCGGCAAAAAAGCATCGGCCGCGGCGAGGAACCCCTCATGGGCGGCGCGGTAGTCGCCCTCCAGCAGGGCGATGTCGGCCCGGGCGAACGGAGGAAACGCGACATTCCGGGGATCCGACACCCGCGAGGCGCCCTCATCGAGCTCGACGAGTGCGGCGTCAATGGGCAGGCCCCGGGCCACCCGGAACAGAACGGCGAAGCCAACGAAAAGGCCGCTGTACGAGGTATCGGCCATTCGAGCGCCGAAGTCGTCGAGTTGAGCCAGCGCGCCATCCCACTCGTCCCCGTTCCTATAGTTATATTCCGCCTCGCTGAGAACAGCCGAGGCTGCCGCCTCGAGGTTTCCGGCCCGCTCGGCGAGGCGCAGGCTCGCCCGTACCTCGGCCAACGCACGGCTCGGATCCTCGTCCTCGAGGACCGAGGCGAGATTGAGGTGGGCGCGCAGTTCGGCATCGACGAAGCCACCCGCCTGCGCAATCTGGACCGCGGCCTCCATGAGAGCGATCCCCTCACGGGGCCGCGCCATGCTCGCCAGGCTCGAGGCCTTGTTGTTCAGCGCCTCGGCGATCAACCGGTCGAGCTTGAGGCGCTCCGCGAGGGCGAGGGCGAGGTCTGCAACTTCGACTGCCCTTTCGTTCGCTTCGGTCCGCATGAGGGCTCGAGAAAGCATCGCCAGGAGCTCGGCCTTCACCTCGTCCGCCCCAACGTCTTGGAGGTCCACCAGGGCGGCTTCCAGGATCTCGATGGCCGGGCCGAATTGCCAGGCGTTGACGAGGATCGCACTGAGCAGGGCACTCGCCCCGGCTGCACCCGCCGAGTCGCCCACCTGCCGGCGGAGCTCCACCGCCCGACGGGCAAAACCCTCGGCAACTTCCGACAACGCCGCCGCATTGGCCGAGGCCGCGGCCCGCACGAGGAGTTCCGCCTGCTCGGCCGGATCGGTCGTGACCGTGAGCGCCTGCTCCAGGTACGCAATCGCCTGGTCGTGAGCACCGAGGGTTGCGGCCCGCTCGGCGGCGCCACGCAGTGCGAGGCGAGCCTGGGCCGCGATCGCGGCGGCCTCCGGGCCCTCCGCCGACGCCTGGTAGGCGGCCAGGTAGTGGGTCGCCAGGGCGCCGGCCAGTTCCTCGTCGCCCAGCGCCTCGAAGTAGCGGGCGGCTGCGAGGTGCCGCGCCCTCCGCTCGCGCCGGGCGAGCGTGGCGTGGGCGACCTCGCGGGAAAGCGACTGGACGAATCGGTACTGGCCCCGCTCGGGGCTGCGCGGGTCGGCCTCGATCTCGAGGAGCTCGCGACGAACGAGCCCGCGAAGACGGTCTTCGAGGTCCGTCGCCTCGCGGCCGGAGACGGCGGCGAGGGCAGCAAGGGAAAAGGTCTGGCCGAGCACCGCGGCGTCGGCGATGAGGTTCCGGTCGGCGGTGTCGAGGGCATCCAGGCGGCTCGCGATGAGGGAGCGCAGTGTCTCGGGGACGCTGAGGGCGCCGAGGTCACCGACCGCCTTGTATCCGTCTTCGGCTCGCTCCAGGCGGCCATCCGCGAACAGCATGCGAACGGTCTCGACGGCGTAGAGGGGGACGCCGTCCGCGCGGTCGACGATCGCCCGCACGGCGCGCTTGGGGAGTCCCGGCACGAGCCCGGCGATGAGCTCGCGCATCGCCGCCTCCGGCAGAGGTTCCAGGGCGAGGCCGCTGAAGTTGCGGGTGTCGCCGCCCCAGTTCGGGCGGCGGTCGAAGAGTTCCGGCCGAGCCAGGGTTACCACGAGGATTGGCACGCCTTTCGACCACCCGAGCAGATGGTCGATGAAGTCGAGCAATCCCGTGTCGGCCCACTGGAGGTCCTCGAAGATGAGGACCGTGGTGGCCTTCAGCGCGACCCGCTCGAAGAAGATCCGCCAGGCGGCGAAGAGGACCTCGCGACCACCGGGCGGCGCCGGCTCCAGGCCCAGCAGCGTCAGGAGCGCCGGCTCGACCCAGCGTCGATCGTCCTCGCCGGGAACGAACTCGGCGACCGTTGCCGCGATCCGGGCCCGCGTCGTGGGCTCGTCGTCGCTCTCGGCCAGGCCGGCCCGCCGGCGGACCATCTCGCCAAGGGCCCAGAACGTGATTCCCTCGCCGTAGGCGGG
>JAYWFP010000335.1:0-3005 GCA_043778745.1 Chloroflexota bacterium | reverse complement strand
TGAGCGAGCGCACTCCGAAGTGCGTGAGCGAGCGTGCGGAGGCGACAACGCGGGGATGGCCCGTCCGTTGGCGGTCACTTGTCCACCCCGCCCATGATCGGATCAAGGCTCGCCATGATGGCCATCGTGTCGGCGATGAGGTTGTCCTTCATCAGCAGTCCGACGGACTGGAGGTGGATGAAGCTCGGATCGTGGATGCGCATCCGGAAGGGCTGATCCGTCCCGTCACTGATCGCGTATGTCGCGTACTGGCCGCGCGGCCCTTCGATCGCGGCGTAGGCACGGCCCGGCCTCGGTCGGAGAAGCCGCGGCAGCTTGGCCATGATCGGGCCATCCGGCATCTGATGGAGGCACTGATCGATGATCCGCAGGCTCTGCTTGATCTCCTCGATGCGCAGGAGATAGCGGGCCAGGGAGTCGCCCTCGGACCGGGTCGGGATGTCGAAATCGAGCTCGGGATAAATCGAGTACGGGTGGGCCCGCCGGACATCGAACGGGCTCCCGGTGGCCCGGAGGTTCGGCCCGCTCATGCACATGCTGAGGGCCGTCTCCGTGTCGATCACGCCGAGGCCGCGGGCCCGGCGGACGAAGATCTCGTTTTCGTTGAGGAGCGTCAGGTTGGCTTCGATCTGGCCGGTCGCGCGGCTCATCCAGTCGCCGAGTCGACTCATGAAGTCGTGGTTCAGATCCCCGTTGACCCCGCCGATCCGGAAGTAGTTGAAGAGCATCCGCTGCCCGGTCAGCGCCGCCAGCATCTCGACGATCTCGTCTCGCTCGATGAACGACCAGAGGATCGGCGTCAACCCCCCGAGGTCAAGCGCGAACCAGCCCATGAACAGCGCGTGGCTGGCGACGCGATTGAGTTCGCCTGACAGGACCCGGATGTATTCCGCCCGGCGCGGTACCTCGACATCGAGCAGCTTCTCGAAGGCCATGACCGGCGACCACTCGCAGAACAGCGAGCTGATGTATTCGAGCGGATCCACCTGGCTGATGACCTGGTGGTAATCGGCGTTCTCGCACAGTTTCTCGACGCCACGGTGCAGATAGCCGAGGACCGGATCGAGGTCGACGACCTTCTCGCCATCCAGCTTCAGGACGACGCGCAACACGCCGTGGGTCGAAGGATGCTGGGGCCCCATGTTGAGGAACATCTCGCCGTCGCCGAGGGTGTAGAACTCGGCTTCGCGCTCGGTTCGCGGCGGGTACGGCGGGATCGACTCGAAAACGCCGATCTCGTCATCGAGCATGACGCGCGGATCGTCGGCGGATGCGTGCTGGTGCGGTCCGGCGGTCGTGGTCACGGGGCGCTCCTAGGCCTTCACGCGGCGGATGCTGCCTGCCGGCGTGCCCTGCGGGGCGTGGCTTCGTTCCATGTGTCGCACGCCGCCACCCGGCGACCGCGCGGCGTCATCAGGAAGGAAGAAGTCCTTGCGCAACGGGAAGCTCGTGTAGTCGGGTGGCATGTAGATCCGTCGAAGGTCTCGATTGCCCTCGAACACGATCCCGAACATGTCGTAGGCCTCCCGCTCCATCCATTCGGCGCCCTTCCACAGGAACGTGATGGACGGCGTTCGCGGGTCATCGCGGGGGATCTTGTCGGCTACAACGCGGAGCCAGTCCGACGTGGTCTCGCTCCACAGGTGGTAGACCACCTGCATGTGATCACCCGTGTCGACGCCCGCCAGGTCGGACAGCATCAGGAACTTGAAATCGGGCTCGTCGTGGAGGGCGCGCAGGACATCCGGTGCGGCACCGGCAGGAATGCGGAGCTCCGTCTCGTCATGGCGTTGCCGAATGGGTCCGGACGCGACGTCGCCGAACCTGGCCTCCAAGCGTGTCTTGAGGGCTCGATCCACCGCGTCAGACTCCCGGGGGCACGGTCGGCCCGATGGCTCGATCCGCCCACTGGCCGCGCCGGTCCTTGACGATCTGCTGGAGCTTCATCATCCCGTAGATGAGTCCCTCGGGGCGCGGCGGGCAGCCCGGAATGTAGACATCCACCGGCATGACCCGGTCGATGCCTTCGATCGTGCTGTAACTCCGCTTGTAGCGTCCCCCGGAACACACGCAGTCACCCATGGCGACGCACCACTTGGGTTCCGGCATCTGCTCCCAGAGTCGGATCAGGGGCCCCGCCATCTTCGTGGTCAGGGTCCCGGCGACGATCAGGACGTCGGCCTGCCGAGGCGACGCTCGAAACGGGAACATGCCCCAGCGATCCATGTCGTTCTTCGATGTCGCCGCGCTCATCATCTCGATGGCGCAGCAGGCCAGGCCGGACAGGAGTGGCCACAGGCTGTTCGCGCGGAGAAGATCGAGGACGACGTCGGCCCTCGCCGGGATCACCTCGAGCATGCCGGACCAGCGGGCGTCATCCCGTCGCGATACGTCGCTCGCCGCGAGTTCTGCGAGATGGGCCAGGCCGCTGTCCCTGCCGCTGTCGTACGCGGCGCCCTCCGCCGAGGCCCACAGATCGTTCCGGACGACGATCGGCGCGGTCACGCCGGACTCGCCCGGCACAATCAACGCCGTGCGTTCGGCTGCTTCCTTGCCCTCGAGGCCTGATGCCGTGGCGACTTTGTCGTCTCGATCCATCATCGCCACGTCAGGACGCCCTTGCGCCAGGCATACGCCAGGCCGATGAGGAGGATCCCCACGAACACCAGCATGCTCACGAACCCGCCGAGCAGCAGGTCCCGGAAGACCACGGCCCACAGGTAGATGAAGATGACCTCGATATCGAAGGCCACGAACAGCAGGGCGTAGATGTAGAACGACAGCCCGAACCGCCCGTGGGTATCCCCCAGGGTGTCGATGCCCGACTCGTATGGCAGGCCCTTGTGGACGTCACCGCGGTTGCGGTGCGACAGGAGCCATGCGGCGCCAAACGTCAGGAACGTGAACGACACGGCTGCGATGGCGAACCCGACGATGTACCAGATCCCGGTCAACCGATCCTCACTCCAAACGGCGCCGGTCACGGGCGACGCTCGCTTCTGGGC
>JAYWFP010000334.1:0-3007 GCA_043778745.1 Chloroflexota bacterium | reverse complement strand
TGCTGATCAACGCCCCGTTCATCACCGTCGCCGAGGCCGCGGATCTCGGCGTACGGCGGATCAGCGTCGGCGGCACACTCGCGCGCACCGCCTGGGCGGGCTTTCTGGATGCGGCCCACGAAATCGTGAGCACCGGAACGTTCTCACGGTTCGCAGGGCTGCCGAACATCGAAGCGCTCCTGGCCGAACGGTAGCTTCGGGGCGATGCGCGATCGCGGGCAGATGATTGCGCCGACCGAGCACACAATGCTCGGCGGCGTTCGACCGCGATCGCACCGGGGCGGGCATGCGACCCTGCCGGAGTTGGCACCTGACACGGAATGGCGCCGTCCGGTACTCCCGAACGGCGCCTATTTCTGAGTGCGCCCGTCGATCGGGCGCTCGGCTTCAAGCCACTATCGAAGGTCGATGTCGCTCACGACATAGGTGCCCGGCGCATCGGAAATCACGAACGGGATGGTGCCCGGGGCGATCCGATAGGTCGGATGGGCAGCGGCGAACGCAGCCCAGTTGGCGAACACCTCGATGCCGGCGTACACGACGCAGGTGGCGCTGTCCGTACTGACAAGCGCCGCTCCGCCGCAGCTGTTGCGATCGATGAACGCGTAATACTCGACTGAGTTATCGGTCCCGGTGGCATTGATCGGAAGGCTGAATCGCGGAGCACCGCCTTCGATGCTTCCGCTGGCCATGAACGAGAAGTTCACGTCGCCAATGGCCTTGCCGCTGTTCGACTTGGAATTCAGATAGACGCCGCCGTACTGGCCGGCACCAACGACGATGGTGAACATCCCGGACGGGCTTTCGGTAATGGTCGCGTCACCGAACGTCCGGTACTTGACGTTCGCAGTGGCCGAGATCGGCGCGATTGCCATGACCACGAGCAGCATCGCGGACGCGATAGGAATCAGCATTCGCCTCACGGTGAATGGCCCCCTCTTGTCGCGAACGGGGCCGGTTCCGCCAGTGGCTCGGCGCGATCTATGGGCGGCCGATTGACAGATCGCGCGTCGTCGCCTCCCCGCTCGACTGAGAGCGAAGCTAGGCTCGGTCACCCGGCAGTGTCAAGGGCCGGTCGGCCCGTTCGGCGCGGAGCCGCACTTGAGCGCGGCGAGATACCGGCTCGCTTCCGGGGAATCTTGGCTGGCGAGGAAGGATTCGAACCTTCAATCCCCTGATCCAGAATCAGGTGCCTTACCGTTTGGCCACTCGCCAGCGATCGCGCCGTCGAGGCGCGGGGGCGCATGATATCGCACCCGGTCCGATTCTCTCACCGACCGGACGCCTGTTGAGGAGCCCGCCCGCGTGATCCCGGAGTCCTTTCGCGCCTTCATCGTGGACCGCCGGGACGATGCATTCGTCCGCGGGCTCGAGACGCTGACGCCTGATGCATTGCCGGCCGGCGACGTCGACATCGAAGTGTCCTGGTCCTCGATCAACTACAAGGATGGTCTCGCGGCGACCGCCGATGGCAAGGTCGCGCGGGCCTACCCGCTGGTTCTCGGCATCGACATGGCCGGGACGGCGATCCGGTCCGCGCATCCGGGCATTCCTGCTGGTCGAGCGGTCATCGCCCACGGCTATGACCTCGGCGTGAGCCGCCATGGTGGGTTCGCCGAGTACGCCCGCGTGCCGGCCGACTGGATCGTGCCCCTGCCGCGCGGCCTGACCGCTCGGGAGGCCATGGCCATCGGCACGGCGGGGTTCACGGCAGCGTTATCGATCGTGGAGCTCGAGGAACGGGGCCTCGAGCCCGCGAACGGGCCCGTGCTGGTGACCGGCGCCTCGGGCGGCGTGGGTTCCACGGCTGTCGCCATTCTCGCTGAGCTCGGGTACGAGGTCTGGGCCGTTACCGGTAAACCAGATGAACATGCGGCACTCAGCGCGCTCGGAGCGGTCGGCTTCCTGACACGTGACGAGGTCGCGGCCGATGGGCGGCCGCTCGAAACCGAGCGCTGGGCCGGTGCGATCGATTCCGTCGGCGCGGCGGCATTGCCGTACATCCTCCGGACGCTCCGGCGCGGCGGGGCGGTCGCAGCCTGCGGCAATGCCTCGGGACCAAGTCTGGCAACCACGGTCTTCCCGTTCATTCTCCGGGGAGTGGCGATCCTCGGGATCGACTCGGCTTACCTGCCGATCGCTCGTCGCCGCCGGATCTGGGAACGCCTTGCCACCGATCTTCGGCCGCGCAATCTGGGCGACCGGGTCTCCGAGGTGACGCTCGACACGCTCGAGCCGGCCCTGGATGCCATCCGATCCGGCGAGGCCAGGGGCCGTTGGGTGGTCCGCATCGGCGCGTGATCGGGCCTTCGACTTCGCAGCCAGAGTGGCGCCGCGAAGTCCCACGCCACCATCTTCGCTCCGGCCGCCACGTTCAGCCGAGGTCGCCGCGCAACTGGGCGAGAGCTCGGTCGAGAGGACCCGCAGATGCCTCCGCCCCATACGGCATCAGTGCAAGGGCCGCATCAGGTCCAACTTCTCCGGCGTGGACCAGGCGGGCGGTTTCGGCCACGGCTCGAAACTCGGCCAGCTGACGCTCGACGAAGGACCGATCGCCCAACGAACCGTGGCCAGGAACGACCGATCCGCGTACGAGCTCAACCAGCTGCTCGATCGTAGCGGGCCAGTCCATCGGGAACCCGTCGCCGTACCACGGGACGGCGTCGTTCTCGAGCAGGTCGCCCGCGAACAGCACCTCGGCCCCCGGCACCAGGACGACAATGTCGGCATCGGTGTGCCCACGCCCAAGATACCGGAGGTCGACGGGGCGTCCCCCGACCCGGATCGACACGGCGTCCTCGAACACGGCGTCCGGCGGATCGATGACCATGCCCCGCACGTCCTCCGCGATCTCCGGGACCTCGTCGATGACCCAGTTGCGCTCGGTCTCGCCATGGGCGAGCATCGTTGCGCGGCACCGCGCGTGGCCCCAGATCGTCGCGGGGCGAAATTCGTGGTTGCCGAACACGTGGTCCCAGTGCCAGTGCGTACTCACCACGGTCGTAAT
>JAYWFP010000333.1:0-3026 GCA_043778745.1 Chloroflexota bacterium | reverse complement strand
CGGACCTCGACATCGATACCTTCAGTGCGTCGCTCGTGGAACAGGAAGGGGTGCTGCTGCTGCCCGGCTCGCGGTTCGGTCATCCCGGGAACCACTTCCGGATCGGCTTCGGGCGTGAGGATATGGACGAAGCCGTGGCGGGTCTGGAGCGACACCTGGAGCGCGTCGCGCGGGAATAGCCGGCCAGGCCGCGCGCGGGCCTGTCCTTCGCGCGGACCTCGCGTGGGGCCTGGCCTCCGCGCGGACCTCGCGTGCCACCCCGCGGACCGCGCGGACCTCGCGTGCCACCCCGCGCGGACCTCGCGTGGACCTCGCGTGCCACCCCGCGCGGACCTCGCGGACCTCGCGTACCTCGCGTGCCACCCCGCCGGCCACCCATCCTGCCAAGTCGACATCCCCGGTCGGCAGGGCAGGCTCAGGGGGTCGAACCGCAGCAATGAACCCCAGGTTCGGCCGACCCTCGTGCTCAATTGAGCTCAGATCCGCGGGGTCGCGAGGGTACAACCGCCGCGAATCCGCCTGCTACCCGGCCTTGGCGACCCCACGTGTCGATGTGGCAGGGAACCCGGCCGAGCGAAGGGCAGGCCGACCGCCGAACCCGACCGCTGAACCCGACCGCCGAACCCGACCGCCGAACCCGACCGCCGAACCCGACCGCCGAACCCGACCGCCGAACCCGACCGCCGAACCCGACCGCCTCGCGCCGTTACCCTCCACCGATGCATCCATTCCACTTCATCGCCGAGGCGCGCGAGATCGTCGACGGCAGGGAGCTCGCGGTTCGGGCTCGACGCGCCGAGCAGATCGGGTATCACGCACTGGTCGTCCCCGACCACCTCATCGAGCAGCTGGCCCCGATCCCGACCCTCGCCACGATCGCGGCGGCGACGGAAAGGCTGCGCATCGCGGCTTTCGTGTTCAACAATGACCTGCGCCATCCAGCGGTGCTCGCCCAGGACCTTGCGTCCCTCGACGTCCTCTCTGGCGGGCGGCTCGACATCGCGATCGGCGCGGGCTGGAACAAGCCCGAGTACGACGCGATCGGCCTGCCATTCGACGCCACCCCCGTCCGCCAGGCCCGGCTCGAGGAGGCGATCGCCGTCCTCAAGGGCGCGTTCGGCGACGGGCCGTTCTCATTTGCCGGCGAGCACTACACGATCACCGATCTCGACGGCTACCCCAAGCCGGTCCAGCGCCCGCACCCGCCGTTCCTGATCGGCGGTGGCGGACGACGGACCCTCGAGCTGGCCGCCCGCGAGGCGCAGATCGTTGGCCTTGCGCCGCGGATCCTGTCCGGCCAGCGCTCCGATCCGACGTCCCTGACCGTGGCCGCCACAGCCGAGAAGATCGGCTGGGTTCGCGAGGTCGCGGGCGACCGCTTCGACGGTCTCGAGCTCAATGTCTACCCATCGACGACGGGCGTTTCGGTGACCGACCACGCGCTGTCCGAGGCGCGAAACCTCGCAGCGGCCCTGGCGGGTCGCGCAAGCGTCGACGTCTCGGCCGCGGACCTGCTCGAATCGCCCCACATCTTCATCGGGTCACTCGCTTCGCTCGAGGAGAAGTTCATCCGCCAGCGCGAGCAGCTCGGCATCAACTCGATCATGGTCGGCGAGCTGGGCCTGTTCGATGCCCTCGTGGAGCGGCTGGCCGGGACCTGAGGTCAGGGCTTGTCGGCCCCAGCCTCATGGGCCAGCCCGTCCTGCTGGAGGACGTAGACATTGCCGTCGGGAGCGCGAAAGAAGAACCAGCCGAAACCCGCGAACGCCGGGTTGCCGAACGCGTCGGCCGCCCAGATCACGTCGCTCAGCATCTCGGTCCCGGCAGCCTCGAGTTCCGCCCGAGCCGCGACGAGATCGTCCACCGCGAACGCGGCGATCGGCCCGTCGGACGCGGCGGTCATCAGCCGCTCGTCGGTGTATCCCGGGCTGTAGAGCTCGAAGTAATCGCGCCGGCCCGATGCGAGCGGGAAGATGGCCCAGTCGTCATCGAGGTGCGACGTTCGGAGGCCGAGGACGTCGCGAACGAAGGCCGTCATCGCCTCGAAGTTCGAGGTCCGGACTCCCAGGAAGCTGATCCGTCGGATATTCACGGGACCTCCCGGCTCGCGGGGCCTGGATCGGGTGGCGTTGTTTTGCAATCGTCTCAGGTGAACGCTGATTGCGTTCAGCGTTCGCGAATGTCGCCTGCCGCCTGCGCGTCATGGCGGGCCTCGATGAGCCCGGCCATGAGGCGAAGCTGATGCTCAAGCTCGAGACGGGTCTCGCCGCGCTGAAGCCAGTTCAGGAGCGCCAAGAAGGCCCGTCGTCGAGGCTGATCGAGGAGGTACTCGACCGTCACGTCGAGGCGCGTCCCGTAACCATCGGGCGAGAAGCGGCGATCGGTTGTTTACCACCAGACCGAGTCTGCCGCGATCGGTCGTCCACGTGCCACCGCGGGTCAGCAATCTGGTCGGTCGTTCGCGGACCACCTGTTCGACTGTCTGAGTCCAGGTGAGGCCGCCTGACCGCATATGGACGTCGAACGTTCTGCGGTCGTCGGGCGCAACGCTAACAACGTCGAAGCTCTTGGCGTGGCTCGTGAATTCGAGGGTGTTCGCGGGGTCGTCAAAGTAAGCAAAGACCTCGTCGATTGGCGCCTCTATCATCGCGCTCAAGGAGACCTTCATCGACGCAGGGTAAAGCGTCGACGGGTATCGCCGAGCGCAAGGCGTTCGGGCGTCGGGCTACCTACGGCCCGCGAGCCACCCTGCTCCAGCTCCAGCACCAGCAAACACCAGCGCGGCAAGCGGCGCGGGCATCGAGGGGTCGCGGGTCTCGAGCACCGGCACCCAGATCCCGGCGGCCAGAGCCCACATCCACGGTCGTCGGCGCGAAACGTATGCCGCAACCCCGCCCGTCATCAGGAGCGAGCCTGCGGTGATCCCAGTGGCGTCGAACCCGGGCCGCGAATCCATCCAAGCCACCGCCAGCCCGACACAAATGGCCACGATCGCGGCGATGAGATCGTTCCGACGTTGCGGCACC
>JAYWFP010000332.1:0-7269 GCA_043778745.1 Chloroflexota bacterium | reverse complement strand
CGGGCGCCCCGTGGATGTCGTAGGCGGCGCGCGCCAGCATCGCCAGCCCGACCCCCGTCACCCACAGGCCTGGGCCGTTCGTGAAGATCGCGCTTGGTCCGGGGATGGCCAGGGCGCCGATCGTCGCAAGATCGACGACCCGGATCACGAATGCCAGCCAACCGACAGCCGCAAGGATCGCGTAGGCGAGCCATTGATCGGCGGCGACCGGACGATCCGTTGCGTACGGAAGCGTGACAATGGCAACGGTCACCAATGCGACCACGAAGACGACGATCCCCATGCCATCGAAGGCATTGCCGCTGATCTCGGGTAGGCCGTTCGTGCCGCCGACCGTCCACCAGCGGAGAACGGCGCCGACGAGCATGACGGCTGAGGCTGCCGCCGCGAGGATCCTGGCCCGACCGATCGGGCGACGATGGCTGTTCATTCGGGTGTCGTGTAGACCTCGGGCTTGAGCACGCCCACGAACCGAAGATTGCGGTAGAGCTCGTTGTAATCCAGGCCGTACCCGACGACGAACTGGTCCGGGATGGTGAACCCGGTGTAGTCGACCGGGATCGCCACGAGCCGGCGGGCCGGCTTGTCCAGGAGCGTGCAGATCCGCAGGGACGCGGGCTTCTTGCCGCCGAGGTAGCGAACGAGGTAGTTCAGGGTCAGGCCCGTATCGATGATGTCCTCGCAGATCAGGACTTCCTCGCCCTCGATCGTCGTGGACAGGTCCTTGAGAATCCGGACGAGGCCCGAGGACTCGGTGGTGGCGCCACCGTAGGAGCTGACTTCCATCAGGTCGATGCGGAGTGGCAGCGAGATGGCCCGCATCAGATCAGCCATGAACGGGAGGGAGCCCTTGAGCACGCTCACCAGGGTCAGGCGACGTCCCGAATAGTCGGCGCTGATCTGTGCGCCGAGCTCTCGGATCCGCGCCTGGATCTGCTCTTCATCGAGCAGGACCTCGCCGATATCGGCCATGAGATCGGTGGGGTTGCTCATCGGCGGTCGGTGGCCTCCTGGTCTGTGGTCAAGCCGGCGATGGCAACGGGCCGCGGTCCATTCCCGGATGTCAGGCCATCTGCGGTGGTGAGCATATCCTCGCGGCCGGCGGCTGCAGGACGGGAGCGCCGTCGGCGCCTGAATATCCTGGTCCGCAGGAGCGGCTTCGGGCTCGGGCCTGAAGCCGGGTCAGGCTGCTGGTCGAGCATCAAGGGTCGGCCATCACCGTGTGCGGGCGGGCCGGGTGTCGCGGGCGCGGCGAGCGCGGGTGCAGGTGCGGCGGGGGCGGGCGGGGGCGTGGCGTCCGGGGGTGTGGCGGGTGCGGGTGCGGCGGGCAGGCCGGGCGCGGCCGGCGGGGCGGGCGGATCCGCCTGGGGTCGCTCGGTCGAGATCTGGCCGAGCGTCCCGGACAGCGAATCTACGAGTGCCAGTCGTCCGTATTTGAGGAGCATCGCGCGGAAGTCACGCGCGTAGAACAGCTTGATATTGATGGCCGGGTAGAGCTCGCGGAGCCGACGCAGCTTCCGATTCTTCTTTCGGACGAGCCGCTGCTTCAAGGTCGTCATCTCGAGATAAAGATCCAGCTCGGAGAGGTAGAAGTCCGGCGAGAAGCTCTCGATGACTGCGCCATCCAGGTTCCAGAGAATCGGAAACGTGCGCGGCTCATAGTCCCAGCGAACGGCATAGAAATCGAGGATCCGCGCCATCTCCGCCTCGCTGGCATGGGCGAAGACGGGCCACGGGCGCCCGGTCGCATCCAGGACCGGCGGCAGCGGGATCGCGTCGGCCGGCGGGTCAGACGAGACAACCATGGTCGACGGCGCGTCCTCGTGCGCCTGGGCGGACATGGAGGCCGTCACGAGCGCGCTCCCGGCTCCGTGGGTGCGGCTGGACCGCCCGGCCGCGCGACCAGTGTCTGAATGTCGCCCTGCCAGTCGGCCAGGAATTCGTGCATCGCGAAGACATCGTCAGGCGAGATCGCCTCAGGGACGGGCACCATTTCGAGTGCGAGTGGGTCGGCCTCGGCTCCATGAGGGTCGGCCTCGGCTCGCTGAGGGTCGGCCAGGAATTCCAGACCGGTGCTGCCGCACTGCGCACATTCGACCTGGATGAAGGTCAGGTCCTCGCGACGCGCCAGAAGGCGGATCCGATCGGCGGGGACGGGCTCGTTGCAGACGGTGCAGAACAGCCCGTCGGGGAGCGCGCGCAGTGGGTCGCGGGGATCCATCCACGCGGAGTGTAGCCGACCCGTCCGGACTGCGACGCGCACGATGGCACCTTGCGACGCGCACGATGGCAGCTTGCTGATCGATACCCCCAGGGGGTATCATCCCAAACGATCGGCGCGCCCCGTCTGCCGACCGCCGCAAGGGAGTTGATCGAACGCGATGACCACGACCCCGGAACACGCTGGCGCCCACGCCGTGGGTACCGATACGTTCCGCCACAGCTACTCCAAGGACAAGGCGCAGCTCGTGCGCCGGCTCGCCCGGATCGAGGGCCAGGTCCGCGGCATCGCCCGGATGATCGAGCGTGAGGAGTACTGCGTCGACATCCTGCAGCAGACCTCGGCCCTTCGCGCTGCTGTCGATTCGCTCGCCATCCTCGTGCTCGAGGATCACGTCCAGGGTTGCGTGCGGACGGCCGCCGAACATGGCGATGCGGACCGCTATGTCGAAGAGGTCGTCGATGTCGTGCGCCGGACGCTCGGTCGGCCGATCCGCGGCGGCAAGAGCTGACGGGCACCACCCCGCGTCCGGATCATCAGCGACGCCTCCGGTCCGCCGAGTTATCCACCAGGGCTCCCGAAAATAACGACAAAGCCGTGGATAACCCCGTTGACTGTGCCGGGCGCGGCTTATAGCGTCGGGCATCCGCACCGATCGGCTTCGGGGAGCGCGCTGCCGGCGGGGTTCGGGGAAACCCGACCGAGAATCCAAGGGCAGCGCGAGAGACCGGCGCCACGGCTGCGCAACGAACGTTGTCGCCGGGGGCGGCTCTCGTGGCGGCTGAAAGACCCAGTCAGGGGATGACAGCCTGAACAGCCAGCGAGATCCGCTCCCGACGCGCGTCGACGCTCTGCCTGACCTGCCGTCCGCATTTATCGATGCCCTCGCAAGCGTGATCGAAGCGCTCGACGAGGCCGGCGTGCACCTCGATCTGGCCGTGCGCACGGCCCTGTCCACACATGTTCGGCTGATGCTCGCCTGGAATGAGGCGATCAACCTGACCGCGATCATCGATCCGGCAGCCATCGCCCACCGCCACGTGGCCGACAGCCTGGCCGCCGTCCCGGTGCTGCGCGACGGACCGTCGGAGCGTGTCCTCGACATTGGCTCAGGCGCGGGATTCCCGGGCCTGCCGCTGGCTCTGGCCCACCCCTGGCAGGTCACCCTCGCTGATTCGGTTGGCAAGAAAGCCGCGTTCCTGAGCGCAGCTGCCGCGGCGATGGACCTGCAAGACCGCGTCTCAGTCCGCAACGCTCGCGCCGAAACGCTCGAGCGGGGGGCCTGGGACATCGTCACCGCCCGTGCGGTCGGCTCGGTTGCGGATCTCGTCGAGATCGGGCTCCCGCTCCTGCGCCCCGGCGGTCGCCTTGCCGTCTGGAAGCGAGGAGACCTTGCCGACGAGTTCGCCGGCGCGGGGCGGGCGGCTCGGGCCCTGGGTGGGTCGGATCCACGCTGGCATCCGCACCCCGAGGCCGTGACGCGGGCCGCCGATCTCGGAGGCTACGGCGTCGTGGTCGTGGCGCGCGTGGGAACGCCGCCGACCGACTACCCACGTGACCCGGCCACGCGGAAGCGCCGGCCATGGTGACGAACGGCCCTGCTACGCTGGCGAACCATGCGATTCGCGGTCTTTTCGGATATCCACGCGAACCTGAACGCCCTCGACGCTGCCGTTGACTCGGCCGGCGCGGTCGATGGCCTGTGGCATCTCGGTGACGTCGTCGGCTACGGTCCGGAGCCCGATGAGGTAATCAGGCGCCTCCAGGAGCTCGGTGCCAGCGGCGTCCAGGGCAACCACGATTCGGCCGCCCTCGGCGGCAAGGAGATCGACTGGTTCAACCCGGATGCGCGGCGGGCGATGGAATGGACCCGGGCGACGATCTCCGCGGTATCGAGGACATGGCTGTCTTCGCTGCCTCCTACTCTCACGATCGGGGCATGCACGCTCGTCCATGGCAGTCCGCGCGATCCGATGTGGGAGTACGTGACGTCGATGCCGGTCGCCCGCGCCAATCTCGCGGTCCTCAAGACGCGAATAGGCCTTCATGGTCATACCCACCTACCGCTGGCCTGGATCGAGGAAGATGGCGCGGTGGAGGTCATCAGCCCGAGTGACGGATCGGTTCTCGAGGTCCGAGGCCGGCGCGTTCTGGCGAACCCCGGGAGTGTCGGGCAGCCACGGGACGGGGATTCGCGCGCCTCGTTCATGATCGTGGATACGGAGGCCGACACGATCTCGTGGCATCGCGCCGCCTACGACGTCGCGGGGATGCAGTCGAAGATGCGGGCGGTGGGACTCCCGTCGAACCTCGCGACGCGGCTGAGTCACGGCCAGTGAGGCTGGCCCTTCGATGATCGGCGGCCGGCAGCCGCTTCGGGGCCGAAAACTGGGCGACCGACGCATCCGTGTCGAACGGCCGCACGCGGCCTACTTCCGCTGGAGCGGCAAGGGCGTGATGACCGCCAAGGCTGCGGCGAGCACACCGACCACCGGGATCGGGCATGCAATGGCCTCCGTTCGAAGAATCTTTCTTGGTCGCCCGCTGGCTTCGGAAGAGGAGCTCGGTGAGCGGCTGTCGAAGAAGAAGGCGCTCGCGATCTTCAGTTCGGATGCGATCTCCTCGTCCGCCTATGCCACCGAGGAAATCCTGCGCGTCCTGATCCTCGGCGGTGTGGCTGCGCTGGCCCTCGGACTCGAGGTTGCGATTGCGATCGTCGTGCTCCTGGTCGCGGTGGCCATCAGCTACCGACAGGTCTGCATTGCCTATCCGACCGGTGGCGGTTCGTATTCGGTTTCGAAGCGCAACTTCGGCCGGACCGCGTCACTCGTGGCCGCATCGGCGCTCCTGATCGACTACGTGATGACGGTCGCCGTGTCGACGACATCCGCGGTCGAGCAGATCACCTCAGCGCTCCCGGAATTGATCGACGAGCGGGTGATCATCGGGGTCGTTGCCATCGCGCTCATCACCATCGGCAACCTTCGGGGACTCCGTGAAGCCGGCAACATCTTCGCCCTTCCGACCTACCTGTTCCTCGGGTCCGCCCTGCTGATGATCGGCATCGGCGTGTTCCGGATCGTGATCGGCGGCGAGCAGGCCGAATTCTCGAGCACGATCGCGAAGCAGGCCGGCGAGGTCCCCGAGCAAGTCGGGATCCTGCTCCTTCTGCGGGCTTTCGCGGCGGGCGCCGTGGCACTCACCGGCACCGAGGCGATCGCAACCGGGGTACCCGC
Organism: Chloroflexota bacterium; assembly: GCA_043778745.1. Classification (GTDB taxonomy): domain Bacteria; phylum Chloroflexota; class Limnocylindria; order Limnocylindrales; family CSP1-4; genus UBA5189. The sequence goes on along the minus strand of JAYWFP010000332.1, from coordinate 1,812 downwards.
GTTCCAGCCACCCGAATCGAAGAATGCGGCTACGACACTCGGCGCGATGGCCATCCTCCTCGGCGTCCTGTTCATCGGGATCACGTTCCTCGCCGTGAACTTCGGCATTACCCACCTGGACCTTCCGGAGAAGCAGACCGTCATCAGCCAGGTCGCGCGGCGTGTGTATGGCGACGGCTCGATCCCGTTCTATCTGTTCCAGGCCTTCACGGCCCTGCTCCTGTTCCTGGCCGCGAACACGAGCTTCAACGCCTTCCCGCGCCTTCTGGCGATCCTGGCGGCCGATTCGCACATGCCCCGCCAGTTCGGTCTGCGCGGCGATCGACTCGCCTACTCATACGGGATCATCGCCCTCGGCATTGTGGCGTCGAGCCTGGTCGTCGTGTTCAACGGCGAGACGCATCTCCTCATTCCGCTCTATGCGGTGGGTGTGTTCATCGACTTCACGATCAGCCAGGCCGGCATGATTCGGCACTGGCTCCGTGAACGACCGGAGGGCTGGCAGCGACGCCTCTCGATCAACGCCTTCGGCTGCGTCCTCACCGGGATCGTCGCGGTGGTGGTGGCGGCCGCCAAGGCTCCGGCCTCGTTGATCGTCCTGTTCCTGATCCCGTGCCTGGTGCTGCTGATGCTATCGATCCGCCGACAGTACGAGGGCCAGGCCGAGGAGCTCCATGTCCGCGAGGACACGGTCTTTGCGCGCCCCCAGCGGGAGCAGCGCGCCGTTGTCCCCGTGAACGGCATCAATCGCGCGGTCGTCCAGGCCGTGACGTTCGCCCGAACCATCGCCACCGATGTGCGAGCTGTCTACGTGACCGTCGATCCAGAGGAAGCCGAGGCGATGCTCCGGCGCTGGGAACGGCAGCTGCCGGGCGTCCCGCTGGTGATCGTCGAGTCCCCCTATCGCGCGATCATCGAGCCGTTCGTCGCGTATCTCGACGTGCTGAACGAGTCCTGGCCACCTGATCGAGAGACTCCGGTCACGATCGTCGTCCTGCCGGAATACGTCGCCAAACACTGGTGGGACCGCCTGCTGTATAACCAGACCGCAAATCGACTCAAGGCGGCCATCGTCGGCCGCGAACACACCATCATCGCCGACGTTCCGTACCGCCGCGATCACTGATCGCCCGTGAGGAGAACGGCGACGCGCGAGCAGGGAGAAGGATGATCGGAGGCCAGCGGCCGCTCCGTGGTCGCAAGCTCGCGGACAGACGTGTCCGGGTCGAGCGCCCGCACTCACCCTACTTCCGGTATACGGGTCCCGGCCAGCTGGTGGCCAAGGCCGCTGCGAGCGGCGCCACGACGCCGGGAGGGCGGTTCTTCGAACGGATTCGGGGCACGCTGTTTGGGCGCCCGCTCGCACTCGAGGAGGAAGCGGGTGAGCGCCTTCCCAAGAAGCAGGCCCTCGCGATCTTCAGCTCGGATGCGATCTCATCGTCGGCCTACGCGACCGAGGAGATCCTGCGAGTCCTGATTCTGGCCGGGTCCGCGGCCATTCTCATCTCGATCCAGATCGCCGTCGCGATCAGCGTCCTCCTCGCAATCGTGGCGTTGTCGTATCGCCAGGTATGCCGCGCCTACCCGAACGGCGGCGGCGCCTACGCGGTCGCCAAGGAGAACATCGGCCCGCTCGCTTCATTGGTCGCCGCGTCGGCCCTTCTGATCGACTACGTCATGACGGTGGCGGTCTCGGCCGCGTCGGCCATCACACAGACCTATTCGGTCTTTCCAGACCTGTTCAAGTACCGAGTCGAGATCGCGATCGTCGCGATCGCGCTGGTCACGATCGCCAACCTGCGCGGCCTGCGC
>JAYWFP010000331.1:0-3040 GCA_043778745.1 Chloroflexota bacterium | reverse complement strand
ATGTCCGTGCCATGGCCGAGACCTTGACGGACCTGGGCGTGGTCGTCGAGCACCCCGCACCGAACACCTACGAGATTTCTGCCGGTGATGTCGACTGGCTGTTCGTGCCCCTCGAGGCCGCCGCCAAGATGCGGTCCAGTTTCATGCTCCTCGGACCGCTCCTGACCCGATTCGGCGAGGTCATCATCAGCAACCCGGGCGGTGACCGGATCGGCCGGCGCCCAGTCGACATGCACGTCGATGCGATGCGTGCCCTGGGCGCCGAGGTCACCTACCGCTACGGCTACTACTACGCCAAGTCTCCCGGCCGGTTGCGGGGCGGTGAGGTCACGTTTCCGCACGTCTCGGTGATGGGCACGGAGAACGCGCTGCTTGCCGCGACCTTGGCGGATGGCCTGACGGTGATCCGTCCCGCCGCCCAGGAGCCCGAGGTGGACGATCTCATCGACTTTCTGCGGAAGATGGGCGCCGATGTCGAGCGGACCGCTCCGGACACGATCGAGGTTCACGGAAAGAAACGGCTCCGCGGTGCCGATCACCAGGTGATGTCGGATCGAATCGAGGCGGGCACGTTCGCGATCGCCGCGGCGATGACCGGCGGACGAATCACCCTCGAGCGGACCCGGTGCGAACACCTCGACGCCCTCGTCCAGGTCATGGGATCGATGGGCATCAACGTCGCCTGCGGCCCGGACACGTTGACCGTGGATGCGACGAACGTCGGCCCCGGTGACTACCGGCCGACGGCGATCGAAACCGCCCCGTATCCGGGCCTGGCCACGGACCTCCAACCTCCCATGAGCGTCCTCCTGACCCAGGCCAACGGACGCTCGACCGTGCACGAATCGATCTTCGAGGATCGCCTCGAGTGGATGATCGAGCTGCGCAAGATGGGCGCATCGGTCGAGCTCCCGGATGCCCATCACGCCATCGTGGATGGTCCCGCCCACCTGACCGGGGCCGAGGTCGAGATCTTCGACCTGCGTGCCGGCGCTTCGCTCATTCTGGCCGCGCTGGCGGCCGACGGCACCTCCACAATCCATGGCGGACACCACGTCCGACGTGGGTATGAGAACATCGAGACGAAGTTCCTGGATCTCGGCGCCCGAATCGAGCGCGTTCAGGAAGAGGATTCCGTCACACACCCATGAAGATCGGCATCGACCTCGGTACGGCCAACGTCCTCGTCCACGTCGAGGGCAAGGGCATCGTCATCCAGGAGCCATCCGTCGTCGCCGTTGACGACGAGAATCGGATCCGCGCCGTGGGCGAGGAAGCGCGAGAGATGATCGGCCGAACACCCGGCAACATCACCGCCATCCGGCCGATGAAGGACGGCGTCATCGCCGACTACGTCATCACGGAGGCGATGCTCAGCCATTTCATCGGCAAGGTCCGCAAGGGTCGGATCGGATTCGGCAAGCCAGAGGTCATGATCTCCGTCCCTGCCGGCGTGACCAGCGTGGAGAAGCGCGCGGTCCGCGACGCCGCGCTCAAGGCCGGAGCCAAGGAGGCCTACCTCATCGAGGAGCCGCTGGCCGCCGCGATCGGCGCGAACGTGCCCATCAGCGGACCGTCCGGGAACATGATCATCGACATCGGCGGCGGGACGAGCGAGATCGCGGTCATCGCGCTCGGCGGGATCGTCGTGTCGCACAGCCTGCGCGTCGGCGGCAACCGCTTCGATGAGGCGATCGCGACGTACATCCGCAAGAAGTACAACCTGATGGTCGGCGAGCGGACCGCGGAAGAGGTCAAGATCCAGATCGGGACAGCGCTGCCACTCGAGCGCGAACTGACCATGGAGGTCCGCGGCCGCGACCTCATCGCCGGCCTGCCGCGCACGATCCCGATCACGAGCAGCGAGGTCATGGAAGCGATCGAGGCGCCGCTCCAGCAGCTTGTCACCGCCGTCCGCTCCGTCCTGGAGCAGACCCCGCCGGAACTGTCGTCCGACATCATCGACAAGGGGATGGTCATGTCCGGCGGCGGTGCACTCCTGCGAAACGTGGACAAGCTTTTGACCCAGGTCACCGGCGTCCCGTGCCACGTCGCCGAGAACCCACTCAGGTGTGTGGCGCTCGGCACCGGCCTCGCCCTGGAACATTTCGACTTTTTCAAAAAGTCGCTCGTGCAGCAGATCTGATGCCTGGGCAAGCCACACTGTGACTCGGTCCTGGTGATGCGGGCGTTCGTCGATCTGCATTGTCATTCGAGGGGGAGTTTCGATTGTCTTTCGAAGCCGGGCGACATCGTCAAGGCCGCGAGTGAGCGGGGTTTGACCCATCTGGCGATCACGGACCACGATCGGATCGACGTGGCGCTCGAAGCCAGGGATCTGGCGCCGGCCGGGTTGACGGTCATCGTCGGCGAGGAGGTCAAGACCCGCGACGGGGATCTCATCTGCCTCTTCCTCGAGCGGGCGATCCCGCCCGGGCTCTCGGCCGTGGAGACGATCGCTGCGGCCCGCGAGCAGGGCGGCCTGGTCGGCATCCCGCATCCGTTCGATCGGACGCGCGGGTCGATCCTGCGCGACGCCGCGAAGGCGAGCCTGGCCCCGATGGTGGACTGGATCGAGGCCTACAACGCGCGCATCGTCGGGCACGGGAACGAGGATGCCGCCGGGTTCGCCACAGAACATGGCCTGCCCGGGATCGCGGTCTCGGACGCGCATTCGATCATGGAGATCGGGGTCGCCTACACCGTCCTTGACGGTGATCCCTCGACGCCGGCCGGCCTGCTGGCCGCGCTGCCGACCGCGGAGATCGTCCCCGGCCGGGCCAGCTTCTTCATCCGGCTCTGGACGCCAGTGAGCAAGGGTGTCAACCGCATTCGCGGCAACGGGCGCGTCCCCTCGTGACCGGCCAGAACGGGAATGACCATCGGCCGGTGGCCGAAGGGACGGGCGGTCCTGTAGGGTCCGACGCGATGGATGCCACACCCGACGCACTCGTCGAGGCGCTTGAGATCGAGCCGACCGAGGTCGCCCCGGTCTCGCTCGGCCGCCGCCTGCGCCAGCCTCGGACGATCCTTTCCATCG